>NZ_JARAMO010000046.1:0-14239 GCF_028807275.1 Mameliella sp. AT18 | reverse complement strand
TGGATCGTCACGTCGAGCGCGGTGGTCGGCTCGTCCGCGATCAAGAGTTCCGGCCCGTTGGCCAGCGCCATCGCGATCATGACCCTCTGCCGTTGCCCGCCCGACAACTGGTGCGGGTAGGACCCCAGCCGGCTTTCGGGGTCTCGGATGCCGACTTTGGTCAAGAGTTCGATGATCCGTTCGCGGGCCTTGGCGCCGGTCAGCCCCTGGTGCAGTTCCAGGCTCTCGCGGATCTGCTTTTCCAGCGTGTGCAGCGGGTTGAGCGAGGTCATCGGCTCCTGGAAGATAAAGCTGATGTCATTGCCGCGCACGTCGCGCAGGCGCTTGTCCGCGGCGCCGATCATCTCGGCCCCGTTGTAGAGGACCGAGCCTTCGACACGGGCGGAGTCCCCCAGCAGGGACACGGTCGACAAGGCGGTGACCGACTTGCCAGAGCCGGACTCGCCCACCAGCGCGACGGTTTCGCCCTTCTGGATATCAAAGGACACGCCCTTGACCGCCGGGATGGTCTGCCCATCCTGGCGGAAGCTGACCTTGAGGTCGCTGACCTGAAGCAATGCGCTCATGAGAAGGTTTTCCTGGGGTCGAATGCGTCGCGGACACCTTCGAAGATGAAGACCAGCAGCGACAGCATGATCGCGAAGACCGTGAAGGCGGTGAAGGCCAGCCAGGGCGCCTGCAGGTTCTGTTTCGCCTGCAGGGTCATTTCGCCCAGCGACGGCGCCGAGGAGGGCAGGCCGAAGCCGAGGAAGTCGAGCCCCGCCAGCGTCGAGATCGTGCCGGTGACGATGAAGGGCATGAAGGTCAGCGTCGCCACCATCGCGTTGGGCAGCATGTGCCGGAACATGATGGTCCAGTTAGAGACCCCCAGCGCCTTGGCCGCGCGGACATATTCCAGGTTGCGCGCACGCAGGAATTCCGCCCGCACCACGCCCACCAGCGCCGTCCAGCCAAAGAGGATGGTGAGAAAGACCAGCAACCAGAAACTTCGCCCCAGGATCGCGAAGAGGATGATGATGATATAAAGCGACGGTGTCGCTCCCCATATCTCGATCACCCGCTGAAAGATCAGGTCCAGCCAGCCGCCGAAATAGCCCTGTAGCGCCCCGGCCACGATGCCGATGACAGAGGCGCAGGCTGTGACGATCAGCGTGAACAGGATCGACAGGCGGAACCCGTAGATGACGCGCGCCAGCAGATCGCGCTTGCCCTTGTCGGTGCCTAGCCAGTTCTGCTCGTTCGGAGGCAGGGGTGCGGCGCCACGCCGGTCCACGGGCGTGTCATAGCTGTAGGGGATCAGCGGCCAGAGGATCATCCCCTTGTGGAAATTGTCATCCGTCAGCACGCCGGCCTCGGCGTTCTCGATCAACCCGTCGGGATCGTCGAAACAGGCATCCAGCCCGCCGGTGATAATGAGGCAGCGCACCTCGGGATCGCGATAGGCGGCCTCTGTCCGGAAATCGCCGCCGAACTGGGTTTCGGGGTAGAAGTTGAAGATCGGGGTAAAGGTCTCACCGCGATAGCGCACCATGATCGGCTTGTCGTTGGCGATGAACTCGGCAAAGAGCGACAGGCCGAAAAGGATCACGAAGATCCACAGCGACCAGAGGGCGCGGCGGTTGCGCTTGAAGTTGTTCCAGCGCCGCTGGTTCAGCGGCGACAGGGAAAACAACCCTTTTTTCGGCTCCGGCGGCACGGTGACGGCGGGCTGCGTGTCCGGGGTGGTCTCGGGCTGGGGATTCGCGACCATGTCTCAGCCCTCCCGCTTTTCGAAGTCGATGCGCGGATCGACGACCACATACATCAGGTCAGAGATCAGCCCGACGACAAGCCCGATCATCGAGGTGATGAAAAGCGTGCCGAAGATCACCGGGTAATCGCGCGCCACCGCCGCCTCGAAGCCAAGGCGCCCAAGGCCGTCGAGCGAAAAGATCGTCTCGATGATGATGGAGCCGCCGAAGAAGACGCCGATGAAGACGCCCGGCAGACCGGCAATGACGATCAGCATGGCGTTGCGGAAGACATGGCCATACAGAACGCGATCCTCCGACAGGCCCTTGGCGCGGGCGGTCATGACATAGTGCTTCTTGATCTCGTCCAGAAAGCTGTTCTTGGTCAGCAGAGTCAGCGTCGCAAAGGCAGAGATGGTCGAGGCGGTGATCGGCAGGGCGATGTGCCAGAAGTAGTCCGCGACCTTCATGAAGATGTTCAGGTCTTCCCAGTTGTCGGAGACCAGCCCGCGGATCGGGAAGATCTGCCAGTAGGAGCCCCCGGCAAAAAGCACCAGCAGCAGGATCGCAAAGAGAAACCCGGGAATGGCATAGGCGACGATGATGATGCTGGAGGTCCAGGTGTCAAAGCTGGTGCCGTCGCGGACGGCCTTGCGGATGCCCAGAGGGATCGAGATCAGGTAGGCCAGCAGGGTCGACCACAGCCCCAGAGAGATCGAGACCGGCATCTTTTCCAGCACCAGGTCGATCACGCCGATCGAACGGAAATAGCTCTCGCCGAAATCGAGGCGGATGTAATTCCACATCATGTTCAGGAAGCGTTCCAGCGGCGGTTTGTCGAAGCCGAACTGCCGTTCCAGGTCTGCGATGTATTCCGGTGGCAGGCCCCGGGCGCCCGCATAGGTTTCATCGCCCGGGGTCATGCTGCCGGCATCGGGGGAGTCCGAGCCGCCGGCAAAGCCGCCGAACACGTCGCCCTGGCCCTCGATCTGGGCAATGATCTGCTCGATCGGGCCGCCTGGCACGAATTGGACCAGCACGAAGTTGATGATCATGATCCCCAGCAGCGTGGGGATGATCAGCAGTATGCGTCGGAGAATGTAGGCTCCCATGTCAGTCCAGCTGACCTTCCGCCTTGAGCGCCGCTTCCTTCTCGGGGTTCACCCACCAGAAGCTCAGATAGCCCAGTCCGTAGGGCGGGATCTGTTCGGGGCGTTCGTACATGTCGTAGTAGGCGACCCAGTGGTCGGCGATATACCCGGTCGGGATCACGAAGAACTCGTAGCGCAGCGCGCGGTCCAGAGCCATCAGCGCGACGTCGGTATCCGCCTGGCTCTGGGCGTCGAAACTGGCCTCGATGATCGCGTCGACCAGCGGGCTGGCAAGGCCCGCGGGGTTGAACAGGCTGAACTCGGCCTCGCGCGATCCGTACATCTGCGTCAACCCGCCGCCGGTGGACAGGAAGGCGCCATAGCGGGTGGAGTACAGCACGTCGTAATCGCGTTCACGGCGGCGCAGCGTGTATTGCGAGGGGTCGATCCGTTCAAAGGTTGCATCGACACCGATCTGGACGAGGTTGCGGACAAAGGACTCATGCATCGCCTCGACCGAGGGTTCGATATTGGTCGGGATCAGCATGTTGACCTTCAGCGTCTCGCCATCCGCATTGCGGCGGATGCCGTCGTCGCCCACTTCCCAGCCGGCCTCGGACAAGAGCCGCGAGGCCGCGCGCAGGTTGCCACGGTCGGGCAGGCGGGCAGGGTCGGAAGAGTGCATCACCCGCACCGGTTCTTCCAGAAGGTCCGCGGGCACGATGTCACCCAGGCTTTTGAGGAACTCCAGTTCCGCGCCCTCGGGCACGTCCTTGGCCTCGACCGGGGTGCCCTCGACGAATGAGCTGCGCGGAGAATACAGCCCGTAGAGCAGCGACTCGTTCGACCACTCGAAGTTGTAGGCAAGGGCAATCGCCTCGCGCACGCGCTTGTCCTGCAACTGCGGCTTGGCCAGGTTGAAGACGAACCCGGTCGGGTTCGGCGGGCTGCCGTCGGGGATTTCCTC
This sequence comes from Mameliella sp. AT18, assembly GCF_028807275.1. Lineage (NCBI taxonomy): Bacteria > Pseudomonadati > Pseudomonadota > Alphaproteobacteria > Rhodobacterales > Roseobacteraceae > Antarctobacter > Mameliella sp. AT18. The sequence goes on along the minus strand of NZ_JARAMO010000046.1, from coordinate 10,451 downwards.
CAGCTTGACGACGCCTTCATCGACCTTGGGGAAGTTATAGGCGGTCGCCCATTGCTTGGGATCGCTTTCCACCTTGAAGGTATAGGTCCCGGCCTTGAACGCCTCGAAAGACGCGGTCTGGTCGGCGAAATACTCGACCCGGATGCTGTCGTAATTGTAGCGGCCGGCGTTGTAGGGCAGGTCCTTGCCCCAGTACTCGGGATCGCGTTCATAGACGATGTGACGGTTCACCTCGTAGGTTTCCAGCTTGTAGGGGCCGGACCCCAGCGCCACCTCCAGCCGCGGCTCGTCCAGGCGGCGGTTTTCCGGGTCGGCCTCGAACCATGCCTTGGAAAACACCGGGGTCGAGCCCACGGTCTCGATCCGCGACCGCTTGGTCAGTTCGGGGTCGAAGGTGAATTTGACCGTGTAGGTGTCCAGCGCCTCGGCGCTTGTGACCATGCGACCGACCGCCTGCGCGTAGGACGGCAGGCCCTGGGTGATGAACAGCTTGTGCGAATAGACCACGTCCTCGGCTGTGACAGGGGTGCCGTCCCAGAACTTGGCGTCCTCACGCATGTGAAAGATCACCCAGTCGCGGCTTTCGGGGTATTCGATGCTCTCGCAGAGGATGCAGTAGTACTGGCCAACCGAATCCTCGACCGACTCGATCAGCTGGTCATACATCACGGTGGTCAGGGTGCCGGGGCGGCCCTTGCGCGAATAGGGGTTGAGGCTGTCGAAGGTGCCGGTGGCGCCGATCACCAGTTCGCCGCCCTTGGGGGCGTCCGGGTTGACGAAATCGAAATGCGCATAGTCCGCCGGGTAGTCCAGGTTGCCGAAATAGGAATAGCCATGCGAGGTGACGATCTTTTCGTCTCCGTCCTGCGCCAGAGCGGCCACGCCCAGCAACGCCACGCCGATGGCAAGGGCCCCGGTGGCGACGAACCGAAGGTCCGGCAGGGCGCGGGCCCGGGTCGTGCTGCGGCGATGTGGTCGTTTGGCCTGGATCGTCATGGTCATCTCCCTGTCAACCGGCGGTTCGGCCCGGTAATTGAGCGGTATTCTTTGTTAATTCTAAGCTAAGTTTTCCGCGCGACCACATTCAAGACGAGATTACGGAAACGTCAACGCCTTAAGGGGGCTCCGCCACCGTGTCGGCGGCAGCCTGCGCGGCAATTGCGCATGAAAAAGGCCGCCCGGTCGGGGCGGCCCTTTGAAAGCGCGCGATGCGGTCGGATCAGCCGCCGGTCGTCTGCAGGTAGGCGATCAGGTTCACGCGATCCTCGGCCTTGGGCAGGCCGGCAAAACCCATCGCGGTGCCGGGTGCGAAGCCGCGCGGGTTTTCGAGGAAGTGGAACAGGTTTTCCGGCGTCCACACGTCCGCCGCCTGTTCCAGGGCGCCCGAGTAGCCAAAGCCTTCCACGGCATCCACAGCGCGTCCAACCACACCGTCGAGGTGCGGGCCGACGGCGTCGGAGCCGTCCAGCTTGTGGCAGGCGCGGCACTTGCCCCAGACGCGTTCGCCCTTGCCGGCGTCGGCCGAGGCCATCAGCGCGGCGAAATCAACCTCTTCCTCTTCGACGGGTTCGCCTTCTTCCACCTGGATCGCAAACCCTGCGGCATGTTCTTCGCCGCCGTGGCCGCCGCCGGTGTGGTACAGGCTCTCCGCAGCCCATTTGCCCATCAGGAAGATCAGCAAGGCGCCGCACAGGCCGCCGACGATCTTGGTAAAGGTCATGGTATCGAACATGGGAAGCCCTGTCTGCTTGGATCTCTGTCGGGCGCGTATCTATTGCTTTCCATCCCCTTGGGCAAGCGGTAGAAGGCGCGACCAATCGCCCGCGTGCGGCGGGATTTGCGACGAGGGCCACAGATGACACAGCGGATCGCCTTCCAGGGAGAGCTTGGCGCCTATTCCCACCAGGCCTGCACCGAGGCCCGTCCGGGCGCCGAGGTGCTGCCCTGCCGGAACTTCGAGGACGTGATTTCCGCGGTGCGCGAGGGCCGGGCGGACCTTGCCATGTTGCCGGTCGAGAATTCCACCTACGGGCGCGTCGCGGACATTCACCGGCTGCTGCCGGAATCGGGCCTGCGCATCGTCGACGAGGCCTTTGTGCGCGTGCACATCAGCCTCATGGCACTGCCCGGCGTGCAGATCGAGGAGCTGGAGCGGGTGCGCGCGCACCTGGTGCTCTTGCCGCAGGCGCAGAGTTTCCTGTCGAAATACGGCATCCAGGGAATCGCCGCGGCGGACAGCGCCGGGGCAGCCGCCGAGCTGGCCAAGGCGGAACTGCGCGATGAGGGCGTGCTGGCATCGGACCTCGCGGCCGAGATCTACGGGCTGCACATCCTGGCCCGCCACATCGAGGATCACGCCCACAACACCACGCGTTTCCTGTTGATGGCGCCGGAACCCGACATCTCGCGCCGGGGCAGCCACGGGATGATGACCACCTTCATCTTCCAGGTGCGCAACATCCCGGCTGCGCTCTACAAGGCGATGGGCGGTTTCGCGACCAACGGTGTCAACATGACCAAGCTGGAAAGCTACATGGTCAACGGCTCCTTCACCGCGACGCAATTCTATGCCGACATCGAGGGCCATCCCGAAGATCCCGGCGTCAAGCGCGCGCTCGAAGAGCTCGATTACTTCACCGACATGCTGGACATCCTGGGCGTCTATCCGCGCGACCCCAAGCGCGACTGATCCCGGCCCGTGGCTCAGACCGCGTGGGGCCGGTTGATGCTGGGGGCGGTTGCCGAGGGCTGGGCGGGATCACAAGCAGGATGATCCGGTTTCCAAGGGCAGACATCTTGTGACGTCAGGACATTCCGTCCAGGCCGGATCGGGGGCGGCGGATACACTCAAATCCGGGTTTATGCCGGGTCGGACAACCAAAAGCGTGTCGATCAGCATGGAAAGGCAGCCGTCACCAATTCTTTGGCGACGGATGGAGCTGCCCCGTCAGATCAGCAATCCGCCCGCCCCCTCGTGACGCAGCAGCCAGACCTTGGTCTCGACCCCGGCGCCGCCGGAAAACCCGCCCAGCCCGTCGCGGCCCAGCACGCGGTGGCAGGGGATGATCAGGGCAATCGGATTGCCGCCACAGCCGCGCCCCACTGCCTGTGGCGGCGCGCCAAGGGTGCGGGCGATGTCGCCATAGGTCAGGGTCTCGCCAAAGGGGATCGCGGCGATCTGTGCGCAAACCTGCTTCTGAAAGGGGCTTGCCGCCACCCGCAAGGGCAGGTCGAAGGTGGTCAGGCGCCCGGCGAAATAGGCGGCCACCTGGTCCGCCGCGCGTCGCAGCAAGGGCGTGTCGTCGCTTGCATCGCTCCGGGTCCAGGTGGCCCGGGTTATGGCGCCTTCGGTTTCGGTGATCTCGAAGGGGCCGGTAGGGGTGTCGATGCAGGTCCGCGGCATCAGTCAGCCCAAACCCGGATCGCGGCGTGCCGCCGGCGCTGTGCCAAGGGGGCGAGGCCAGTCAGTGGGTTCTGCCGGGGGCTATTGCTGGGCGACGTCATGCCGAAACGCTAGGGGCCTGCGACGCGGCGCACAAGTTTCATGTCGCAAACGGTGCGGACCGGGCACAGGGTGTCGTCGCAGGCTGGCCACAAACAGGAGGTACGGATGCAGACGGGATTCATCGGACTGGGCGCAGTGGGCGCCAAGCTGGCAGGCAACCTGCTGCGCAACGGCGTCGGACTGACGGTCTTCGACCTCGACGAGACGCGCCTGGCCGGGATGGTCACGGCGGGCGCCGAGGCGGCGGCATCGGCGGCAGAGGTCATGACCCGCTGCGACGTGGTCATCACTTCCTTGCCCAGCCCCGCCGCCTCGGAGGCGGTTCTGGCCGAGATGCTGCCCGAGATGGGGCTGGGCAAGACCTGGGTCGAGATGTCGACCACCGACCCGGCGGTGATCGTGGCCCAGGCGGCGCGGGTGTCCGAAACCGGCGCCGTCGCCATCGAGGCACCGGTCTCGGGCGGGTGCCACCGGGCGGCGACGGGCAATATCTCGGTCTTTTGCGGTGCGCCGCGCGACAGTTTCGAGGCGGTTCTGCCGCTTCTGACGATCCTCGGGCGACAGGTGCTGCACACCGGCGAGGTCGGCACCGCCTCGCGCCTGAAGGTCATGACCAACTACCTGGCCACCGCCAACCTGCTGACGCTGTGCGAGGCCCTGGCGACGATGCAGGCGGCGGGGCTGGACATGGCCACGACCTATGAGGCAATCCGCATTTCCTCGGGCAATTCCTTTGTCCACGAGACCGAAAGCCAGCTGATCCTGTCCGGCAGCCGCGACGTGGACTTCGCGCTGGACCTGGTGATGAAGGATATCGGCCTGTTCCAGGCGCTGGCAGATGAGCATGGCGTGCCGCTGGAACTCTCGCCGCTGGTGATCTCGATGATCCGCGACGGCCAGCAGCGGATGGGCGACCGGGCCCAGTCCGACCGGATGATCGAGCGTCTGGAACACGCGGCGGGCCTGTCCGTACGGGCGCCAGGCTTTCCCGAGGTGCTGGTGGACGAAGAGCCGCCCGCGCGCGGCGCCGAGGTGGTGGTGCGGCGCTAGCCTCGGCGCAACGCGTGCGTTGGGCGCGGCCTAGAGGCGACCGAGGTCCCGCAATACCTCGTCGAGATCCGCCTGCCAGTCCGGACGGCCCAGGTTGAAGGCCCGCATAAGCGCCGTGTTGTCGAGACGCGAGTTGTGCGGGCGGGCCGCCGGGGTGGGGTAGGCGCTGCTGGGAATATCCGCCACCTTGGGCGTCAGCCCTGCACGGGCAAAGATCGCGCGGGCGAAATCGGCCCAACTGACATCCGGCCCGCCGGAAAGATGATAGGTGCCGGTCCTGTCCGGATGCTGACACAGCGCCTCTGCCACGGTCAGGCAAACCCGCGCGATGGCGGCGGCAGAGGTGGGGCCGCCCACCTGGTCGGCGACGATACCCAGCCGGTCCCGTTCCGCGCCCAGCCGCAGCATCGTCTTGACGAAGTTGTTGCCATGCGCGGAAAAAACCCAGGAGGTCCGCAGGATGGCATGAGGGCCGCCCGCCGCGCGGATGCCGGTTTCGCCGGCCAGTTTCGACCGGCCATAGGCATTGATCGGACAGGTGGGATCGTCCGGCGACCAGGGGCGGGTGCCCGACCCGTCAAAGACATAGTCGGTCGAGATATGGACCAGTGGGGTCCCGGTCTCGGCACAGGCGCGGGCCATCGCGGCGGGGGACGCGCCGTTGATCGTGGTGGCCAGCGGCTCTTCGTCCTCGGCCCGGTCGACCGCCGTGTAGGCGGCGGCGTTGATGACGACCCGGGGTCGGCGGCTGCGGATCGCTTCTGCGCAGGCCTCGGGGTCCGCCAGATCGGCCTGGTCGCGCCCCAAGGCGGTGACCTCTCCCAGGCGTTGCAACTCTGTCGCGACCTGTCCGGTCCGGCCGAAGACCAGGATCATGCGCTCACCCCCAGCCGCTCTCCCACCCCTTGCCGGGCCTGCAGGGCCCGCCACCACGGCTCGTTCGCAAGATACCAGTCGACGGTCCTTTCCAGCCCTTCCTCCACCGTCACCGAGGGCCGCCAGCCCAGTTCGGCGCGGATGCGCGCCGGGTCGATGGCATAGCGGGCGTCATGGCCGGGCCGGTCGGTGACGAAGGTGATCAGGTCGGCATGGGACCCGCTGTCGCGCGGGCGCTTCCGGTCGAGGATCGCGCAGAGCGTCTGCACCAGTTCCAGGTTCGTGCGCTCGTTCTCACCGCCGATGTTGTAGCTGCGCCCTACCGCGCCTTTTTGCACCACGAGGAGCAGGGCCTCTGCGTGATCCTCGACATAAAGCCAGTCGCGCACGTTCGAGCCGTCGCCGTAAATCGGTAGCGGCTTGCCCGCAAGCGCGTTCAGGATCACCACCGGGATCAGCTTTTCCGGGAAATGGAACGGCCCGTAGTTGTTCGAGCAATTGGTCAGGACGACGGGCAGGCCGTAGGTTTCGTGCCAGGCGCGCACCAGGTGGTCCGACCCCGCCTTGGACGCCGAATAGGGCGAGCGCGGATCATAGGGTGTTTCCTCGGTGAACTGTCCTTCCGGCCCCAGAGAGCCAAAGACCTCGTCGGTGGAAATATGGTGAAAGCGGAAGCCCTCGGGCCGGCCCGCGCGGGTCCAGTAGGCGCGCGCCGCCTCCAGCAGGTGAAAGGTGCCCATGACATTGGTGTCGATGAAGGTGCCCGGCCCGTCGATCGAGCGGTCGACATGGCTTTCGGCGGCAAGGTGCATCACCGCGTCCGGGCGATGCTGCGCGAAGACCCGGTCCAGCGCGGCGCGGTCACGGATGTCCGCATGTTCAAAGGCATAGCCGGGATCGTCCGCGACCGAGGCCAGGTTGTCGAGACAGGCGGCATAGGTCAGCGCATCCAGGTTCACCACCTCGTGCCCTGCGGCAATCGCCTGCCGCACCACCGCCGAACCGATGAACCCGGCGCCGCCCGTGATCAGCAGTTTCATGCTGTGCCTTCCCATGCGAACGGGCTGTTGAGCTTGTTGAACACTGGCGCCGCGGCGTCCTTTTCGCTCAGGATCGGAGGCCCCTCCAGGCCCCAGTCGATGCCGATGGCCGGATCGTCGAAGCGCACCGCACCTTCGCAGTCGGGGGCGTAGTAATCCGAACACTTGTAGATCACTTCGGTGTCGGGCGCGCGCGTGACGAACCCGTGCAGGAACCCGCGTGGCACAAGAATTTGCCGTCCGTTCTCGGCACTCAGCTCCACCCCGATCCAGTTGCCATAGGTCGGAGAGCCCACCCGGATGTCGACCGCCACGTCGAACAACCGCCCGCGCCCGCAGCGCACCAGCTTGTCCTGGGCATGGGGGGGCGCCTGGAAATGCAGCCCGCGCAGGGTGCCGGCCTCGGCCGAGAGCGAGTGGTTGTCCTGCACGAAATCCAGGTCGATCCCGTGTTCGGCCATGCGCTTGCGGTTCCAGCTTTCGCTGAAATAGCCGCGCGCATCGCCAAACCGGCGCGGCGTCAGGATGAGCACACCAGGCAAGGCTGTGGCTTGAACGTCGAGCATAGGGCCCCCATCGGTGCAGAGTTCGACGCCCTTTTAACCAAGTCAGGCGGCAACAGTAAGGCGCAAGCGGGGCGTCAGGGCACTGATTGTTTCCCCTTTCGCCACACTCTTGACAGAGTAGGGGGGCACTAGGGCGGAACGCAGGGATTTCAGGGGGTCGCATGACCAGGCGCAAGGGCATCATTCTGGCGGGCGGATCGGGCACACGGCTGTACCCGATCACGATGGGTATCTCGAAACAGCTGGTGCCGATCTACGACAAGCCGATGATCTTCTACCCCCTGTCGGTGCTGATGCTGACCGGCATCCGCGAGATCTGCATCATCACCACGCCACAGGACCAGGACCAGTTCCGCCGCACGCTGGGTGATGGCAGCCAGTGGGGACTGTCGCTGGACTATGTGGTGCAGCCTTCTCCGGACGGGCTGGCACAGGCCTATCTGCTGGCCGAATCCTTTCTCAATGGCGCGCCCTCGGCTATGGTGCTGGGGGACAACATCTTTTTCGGCCACGGGCTGCCGGAACAGCTGCGCACCGCCGATGCGCAAGAGGCGGGCGGCACGGTCTTCGGCTACCGGGTCGCCGATCCGGAACGCTACGGCGTGGTGGACTTCGGCCCCGATGGCACGGTGCGCTCGATTATCGAGAAGCCGACCAAGGCACCGTCACCCTACGCGGTCACCGGGCTCTATTTCCTCGACGGCAGCGCACCGAACCGGGCGCGCGCGGTTGCCCCCTCGGCACGTGGAGAGCTGGAAATCACGTCGCTCCTGGAGATGTACCTGCACGAAGGGCTACTCAACGTGCAGCAGATGGGGCGCGGCTATGCCTGGCTGGACACCGGCACGCATGGCTCGCTCCTGGATGCGGGCAATTTCGTCCGCACCCTGTCGGAACGGCAGGGCCAGCAGGTTGGCTGCCCCGAAGAGATCGCTTATCAACAGGGCTGGATAGATGCGGATGCCTTGATGGAACGCGCCCGCATGTTCGGAAAATCCGGCTACGGCGCCTACCTGGCGCGACTGGTAGAGACATGAGCGATGTGACGACAGAGCGGCGCGGGCGCGTGTTGCTGGTGACTTTGGACCGGCCCAAGGCCAACGCGATTGACGCCGCCACCAGCATCGCGCTGGGTGAGGCGTTTCGCAGCCTGCAAGAGGACGACACGCTCTCCGTCGGCATCGTGACCGGGGGCGGTGAACGCTTCTTTTCCGCCGGCTGGGATCTCAAGGCCGCCGCCGAAGGCGAGGCGGCGGATGCATATCAGGGCGTCGGCGGCTTCGCCGGGCTGACCGAATACTGGGACCTGACCAAACCCGTCATCGCCGCCGTCAACGGGCTGGCGCTGGGCGGCGGGTTCGAACTGGCGCTGGCGGCGGACATGATCGTCGCCGCCGACCACGCCGAGTTTGCCCTGCCCGAGGCCACCATCGGCGTCGTGCCCGACAGCGGCGGGGTGATCCGCCTGCCGCGCCGCCTGCCGCGCGCGGTGGCGATGGAAATGCTGATGACCGGCCGCCGCGCCGGGGCCGAAGAGCTGCACCGCTGGGGCGTCGTCAATACCGTGGTGCCCGCGGATCGGCTTATGGACGCCGCGCTGGAGCTGGCAAACCGTGTCGCCGCCTCCGCGCCGCTCTCGCTGCAGGCGATCAAGGAAATCGACCGCGCCACCGACGGGCTGGGCGATTGCGCAGCCTTTGACCGCATGCGCGCCGGCAACCTCTCTGCCTACGGGCGCGTCTACGACAGCGAAGACGCGGTCGAGGGCATCGCCTCGGTGTCCGAAAAGCGCGATCCGGTCTGGAAGGGCCGCTGATGCTGGAGACCGAAACCTTCCTGCACGACTGGACCGGGGAGATCGCGGCCCCGCTGACACTGGTGCGCAACCGGGTCAAACCCGACTGGGTGGACGAATACCGCCACCTGAACATGGCCCACTACCTGACCATCTGCGACCAGGCAAACTGGGCCTTCTGGAACTGGATCAACGCGCCCGTCCAGACGATCGAGGCCCGCGCGGGCCATGAATACGCCATCGTCGAGAACCACGTCACCTATACCGGCGAACTGGCCGAAGGCGCGGCGTTTTCCATCCAGACGCAGCTTCTGGACCTGGACGTCAAGCGGTTCGTCCTCTTCCACCGCGTGCTGGACGCCGATGGCAGGCCAAGCGCCACCAACGAGACCAAGATGCTGGGCTTCAACCTCGACACCCGCCGCGCCGAGGCCTGGCAGCCGCAGGTCGCCGAAAGGCTGGCGCAGGTGCTGGCGGCACACCGCGCGCTGGGCACCCCGCCCGAGGCCGGGCAGGGGATCGCGCTAAAGCATCGCTGAGCCTTTACAATCGCGCGGCCACGCCCGAGTTTCGTCTCCACGTCAGCAGGAGGAGACGACAGGTGAGCGACAAGGACCTATTCCCGAACGGCTGGGCGCCGACGACGCGCTATCCCGACCCGGCGGTGCAATCGCTCGATCCAGCCTTCGACAAGTACCGCCTGCCGCTGGCGGGGATCGAACGGCTGGCGACGGGCCTGCGCTGGGCCGAAGGCCCGGCCTGGTTCGGCGACGCCCGCCACCTCCTGTGGAGCGACATCCCCAACAACCGCATCATGCGCTGGACCGAGGAAACGGGCGCCGTCAGCGAATACCGCGCGCCGTCGAACTACGCCAACGGCCACACGCGCGACCGGCAGGGCAGGCTGATCTCCTGCGAACATGGAACGCGGCGCATCACCCGCACCGAACATGATGGCACGATCACCGTGCTGATGGACAGATTCGACGGCAAGCGCCTGAACTCGCCCAACGACATCATCGTGAAATCAGACGGCTCGATCTGGTTCTCCGACCCGGTGTTCGGCATTCTCGGAAACTACGAGGGCTACCGCTCTGACCCCGAACTGCCCGAGGCGGTCTACCGGCTGGACCCGGAAACGGGGCAGGCCTCCCTGGTGGCCGACGGCATCCTCGGCCCCAACGGCCTGTGCTTTTCGCCGGACGAAAGCCTCCTCTACATCGTCGAATCCCGCGGCACGCCCAACCGCAAGATCCTGGCCTATGACGTCGGTGCGGACGGGCAGAGCCTGTCCAACCGCCGCGTTCAGATCGACGCGGGGCCGGGCACACCGGACGGGATGCGCTGCGACGTGGACGGCAACCTCTGGTGCGGCTGGGGCATGGGCGATCCCGGTCTCGACGGGGTCATGGTCTTCGCGCCCGACGGGCGCCCCATCGGGCGCATCGCCCTGCCGGAACGCTGCGCCAATGTCTGCTTCGGCGGGCGCGCCAACAGCCGCCTGTTCATGGCCGCCTCGCAATCTCTCTACGCGCTCTACGTCAACGTCGCGGGCGTCAAGGGCGGCTAGGCCACACCGGGACTACGCAAGTTTCTTTGGGCCGAAAATACCTCCGGGG
>NZ_JARAMO010000045.1:0-4465 GCF_028807275.1 Mameliella sp. AT18 | reverse complement strand
GAGGCGAGGGACTCGGTGAAAAAACCGTCGTCGCGATGGGGGGCGTTCATGGCGCTGCTCCTTTGGATTCGGATTGCGGGGTTTCGTATAGGAAACCGGTTCTGACTCAAAGTAGGTAAAGCGACGGGCTGCGACATACCAGCGGCATGGCGGCCCCGGCACTGGTCCCTGCCGGAACTTTGTGCTTCCATCCGCCCCGGATGGAGACGACAGGAAACCCCCGATGAGCTTACGGATCGCCTTTTGTGCGTCCAACGCGCCGATTGCGCAATCGGCGCGCGCAGGCCTGACGCGGCGCTATGGCGACCATGCCGAGCGTGGCGCGGACGTGATCGTCGCGCTGGGTGGCGACGGTTTCATGCTGCACACGCTGCACCGGACGCAGGAGCTGGCGGTGCCGGTTTACGGCATGAACCGGGGCACCGTGGGCTTTCTGATGAACGAATATTCGGAACACGGGCTGGTCGAACGGCTGACCGCGGCGGAAGAGGCGGTGATCAACCCGCTGGCCATGCGCGCGACCTGCACCGACGGCGAGGAACACGAGGCGCTGGCGATCAACGAGGTCTCTCTGCACCGTTCGGGCAGCCAGGCGGCGCGGCTGCGGATCAGCGTCGATGGCCAGGTGCGGATGGCGGAACTGGTCTGTGACGGGGCGCTGGTGTCGACGCCCGCCGGGTCGACCGCCTACAATTACTCTGCGCACGGGCCGATCCTGCCGATCGGCGCGGATGTGCTGGCCCTGACCCCGGTGGCGGCCTTTCGGCCCCGGCGCTGGCGCGGCGCGCTGCTGCCCAAGGCGGCAGAGGTCAGTTTCGAGGTGCTGGAGGCCGAGAAGCGCCCGGTCATGGCAGAGGCCGACGGGGCGGAGGTGCGCGACGTGCTGGCGGTGCAGATCCGGTCAGAGCCGGGCGTGGCGCACCGGGTGCTGTTCGACCCGGGGCACGGTCTGGAAGAACGGCTGATCCGCGAGCAGTTCGTCTGAGACAAGAGGCGCGATGCATGGAGAAAATGAGCCTCGTCCTGCTGGGAACAGTCGCTTTGATCCTGCTGGTATCCCTCTTGGGCTCACTGCATGCGTTTTTCTCAGAGCGAAAGATCCGCCGCTTTTGGCGTGCCCAACGTGACGCCGCGCGTTTGCAGCGGCGCGTCGGGTTGGAGGATCCGCGCGGTCGCCACTGAGATCGCCTTTCGTTGTGGAGAGGGAAGCGGCAGGTGCCGCCTGCGGAGTCCTCGTCCCATCGCAGGCCTCAGGGTTGCTGTTCTTTCAGCTCGAACCCGTCCAGTTCGTAGCGCTTGCCGCAGGGGCCGGCCTCGTCCCCGTCGCCGCATTGCGATCCCTTGACGATCAGGGTCAGGACGCCCGGTTGCCCGGTGATGGCCGCGTCCTGGATCGCGTTCAGGAAGACGCGACGATAGCGGCCGTCCTCCATGCCCAGCCAGAAGGAGGTCAGACAGCCGGCCGGGCCGCAGACCATGTCGGGCGTGCTGTCGCACAGCATGGCGCCGTGGTTGATCCGCAGGTCCATCGGCGGTTTTCCGTCGATGTCGATCTGCTGCGAGAAGCCGTCGCTGACGGTCAGCTGCCCGTCGAGGACGGTGCAGGCCTCGCGCATGTCGCCAAGGATCTGCGCGGCGGGATCGGGCAGGGTGCGCCGTTCCAGCTCGCGCTGGTCGAAGTCGGGCAGCGGGCAGAATTTCTGGACCTCGGTGATCGCCGCGTTCGACCCGATCAGGGTGAAGCGATGGATCACCGGCGCGCTGTCGGCGCTGTCCCAGACATGCAGTTGCGCACGGATGCCGGCCTTGAGCCGGTCGATGCCGCGCAGCTGGGTTTCCTCAAGCGGGGCATGGAAGCTCTCCAGCCCGGTATGGCTGAAATCCAGCGACCCGGCCAGTTGCGAGCCGACGAACAGCAGGCTGTCGAGGCGTGGCGCCGCCACCATGCCGGGCATGTTCCGCGTCGTCAGGCGGTAGGCCAGCGGCTCTCCGGTGGAGCAGCCCAGTTCAAAGCAGATCACTTCGTCATCGCCGTTGCAGACGCGGGCAACATGTTCGGTCGCCTCCTCGCCGCCGACGAACTCCCAGTTGGCCCAAGCGGCACCGGTCCAGGCGCAGAGGCCGACAATGGCCAGGGTCAGTGCCTTGAAGGCCTTGCTTTGCATGAAGAATCTCCTTTCGCGCGGTCAGGGGATGAGTCCATGCCGCGCACGGCAGGTCAAGTCACACGACAGATCACATTCGCGCAAGCGGATTCCGCGCCATAGTATCGGGGGACTTGGGGGCGGGGCAGGGCGAGTCGCTTTTCAACTTTGCAAAGTCTCGCGATCATCAAAGATCACAGCAAGGATTTCTTGGGTTTGCAAATCTTTGCAGGGCGAATTCGCAAATCTTCTGCGATAATCTGTCCTGACCGCCGGTAACAGACTTGCCCGTTTGGCGGTGCTCCGCCTAAGCGGTTTGTCAGGGAATAGAGGAGGCTCTCTCATGGGGTATCAAGACGTTTATGACCGCGCGCAGGCCGATCCGGAAGGCTTCTGGATGTCGGCGGCCGAGGCGATCGACTGGGAGAAGAAGCCCTCGAAGGCCCTCTTTGACCGTGGCGATCACATGTACGAATGGTTTGCCGACGGCATGGTGAACACCTGCTGGAACGCGGTGGACCGGCACGTCGAGGCCGGGCGCGGCGAGCAGACGGCGATCATCTACGACAGCCCGATCACCCATACCAAGCGCGAGATTTCCTACGTCGAACTGCGCAACCGCGTGGCCAACCTGGCCGGCGCGCTGCGCGCCAAGGGCGTCGAGAAGGGCGACCGCGTCATCATCTACATGCCGATGATCCCCGAGGCGCTGGAGGCCATGCTGGCCTGCGCGCGGCTGGGCGCGGTGCATTCGGTGGTCTTCGGCGGCTTTGCCGCGAGCGAGCTGGCGGTGCGGATCGACGATGCCCAGCCCAAGTGCATCATCGCCGCCTCCTGCGGGATGGAGCCGGGCCGCGTCGTCCACTACAAGCCGCTGCTGGACGGGGCCATTGACCAGGCAAAGCACAAGCCCGACTTCTGCGTGATCTTCCAGCGCGAGCAGGAAGTGGCGCACCTGGAAGAGGGGCGTGACTACAACTGGCACGGGTTCCAGTACGGCGTCGAGCCGGCGGACTGCGTGCCGGTCGAGGGCAACCATCCCGCGTACATCCTCTATACCTCGGGCACCACCGGCCAGCCCAAGGGCGTCGTGCGCCCCACGGCTGGGCACCTGGTGGCGCTGAACTGGACCATGAAGAACCTCTACAACGTCGATCCCGGCGACGTGTTCTGGGCCGCCTCGGACGTGGGCTGGGTCGTGGGCCATTCCTACATCTGCTACGGCCCGCTGATCCACGGCAACACCACCATCGTCTTCGAGGGCAAGCCCGTGGGCACCCCCGACGCGGGCACATTCTGGCGGGTGATCTCGGAACACAAGGTGAAGTCCTTCTTTACCGCGCCGACCGCCTTCCGCGCGGTGAAACGCGAGGATCCCAAGGGCGAATTTGTCGGGAAATATGACCTGAGCTGCCTCAAGGCCGTCTACCTGGCGGGCGAACGCGCCGATCCGGACACGATCCAATGGGCGCAGGACCAGCTGAAGGTGCCGGTGATCGACCACTGGTGGCAGACCGAAACCGGCTGGTGCATCGCGGGCAACCCGCTGGGCATCGAGGAACTGCCGACCAAGCTGGGCTCTCCGGCCAAGCCGATGCCGGGCTACGACATCCAGATCCTGGACGAGGGCGGCCACCCCATGAAACAGGGTGAACTGGGCGCCATCGCGGTCAAGTTGCCGCTGCCGCCGGGCACGCTGCCGACGCTGTGGAACGCCGAGGCGCGGTTCAAGAAGAGCTACCTGGAGCATTTCCCCGGCTACTACGAGACCGGCGACGCGGGCATGATCGACGAGGACGGCTACGTCTACATCATGGCGCGCACCGATGACGTCATCAACGTCGCGGGCCACCGCCTGTCGACCGGCGGCATGGAAGAGGTGCTGGCCTCGCATCCGGACGTGGCCGAATGCGCCGTGATCGGCGTGACCGACCAGCTGAAGGGACAGCTGCCGCTGGGGTTCCTCTGCCTCTCTTCCGGCGTGAACCGCCCGCACGAGGAGATCGTGGCGGAAAGCGTCAAGCTGGTGCGCGAGAAGATCGGCCCCGTCGCGGCCTTCAAACTGGCCTGCGTGGTGGACCGCCTGCCCAAGACCCGCTCGGGCAAGATCCTGCGCCGGACGATGGTTCAGATCGCGGATGGAGAAGAGTTCAAGATGCCGGCGACCATCGACGACCCGGCGATCCTGGACGAGATCAGGGAAGCCCTGCAGGGGCTGGGCTACGCCAAGGGCTGAGACCTGGCAGGCGCTGCGGGCGTTTTCCCAACGGGTGTGAGGGGCGCTGCGGCGCCCTTCTTTGGTTTGAAAAATACCTCGGGGG
>NZ_JARAMO010000044.1:0-25701 GCF_028807275.1 Mameliella sp. AT18 | reverse complement strand
TTTGTACAAAACGTACGTTTTGTACGTCGTTTCCGGCATTTCGTACAAAGCGGCAAGACATCGTTAACCCGGCATCCACGCAGGGCCCGGAACAAGCTCAGCGGCGGCGCTTGAGATAGACGTAATAGGCGCCCTCGCCGCCGTGTTTGCGGTGCGATTGCGAGACCTGTAGGACAGCCCCCGCCAAGGGCGGCATCTGCAACCACATCGGCACCTGCGTCTTCAGGACACCGCGGCGGCGGGGCATGGGGTCATAGGGGTCTTCACGCTGGCCCTTGCCCGTGATGACCAGCACCAGCCGAAATCCCCGGGCATGGGCATTCAGGATGAACTGCGCCAGGGCGCCATGCGCGCGGTCCACGGTCATCCCGTGCAGGTCGATGCGGGCCTCGGGCACCAGCTTGCCGCGCTTGAGCCGGGTAAAGGCCTTGGCGTCCATGCGCACGGGCGCCTCGTGCAAATGGTCGGCGGTGGTTTTCGGAAAGATATGGGTCTGGGTCCGCGGCGCGGATTTGTCCCCCATCGTAAAGGGCGACAGCGGATCGCGCGGCGTCTCCTTTCCGGAGGTCAGCGGTTTTGGCGCGGGTTTGGCCTCTTCCGACTTGCGGGCGGGCCGCTTGTGCAGCGGATCTGCGGTTCGGGCGACCTGTTGCCAGAGCTCCTGCTCTTCGGGCCGTAGCTTGCGCCGCCGGGTCATTGCACCGGTTCGGGCAAGAGCGCATAGGCACGCTGGATCGGCATGAGAACGATCATGCGCCCGCCGTCCTTGGTGCGCCCGGCGATGCGGCCGGCCTCGTCACCCGTTCCATAGAAAATATCGGCCCGCTGCGCCCCCTTGATGGCAGAGCCGGTGTCCTGTGCGATCATCAGCCGGTTCATCGGGTCGGCGCCCGCCTTTTCGATCCAGACCGGCGCACCCAGCGGCGTATAGCGGGGATCGACGGCGACCGAGCGCAGCGGCGTGATCGAGCGGTTCATCGCGCCCAGCGGTCCTTTTTCCGGCGGCACCTCGCTGACCTCTCGGAAAAAGACATAAGCCGCGTTGTGATAGAGCAGTTCACGCCCCGCGACCGGGTTGCGCCGCACCCAGTTGGCGATGACCTGCATCGAGACCTGGTGCGCGGTATAGACACCGCGCCGCACCAGTTCCCGGCCGACGGACCGATAAGGGTGGCCATTGGCGCCGCCGTAGCCCACGCGGATCATCCGCCCGTCCGGAAAGCGGATACGGCCAGACCCCTGGATTTGCAGGAAAAACAGCTCGACCGGATCATCGACCCAGGCGATTTCAAGGCCCCTGCCCTCCATCACGCCGGAGGTGAGCAACTGGCGCCGGGTGAGCCAGGGACGGCTGGCGCGCGCCTCAGGCGGCATCTTGTAGACCGGGTATCGGTAGGTGCTGCTGCGGTAGGGCGCGCCATTCAGTTCCGGTTCGAAATAGCCGGTGAACAGCATTTCCGCCTCATCCCGGATCAGGACCGGGCGGAACAGCAGTTCGAAGAATCCGCGCGCATCGTCGGTTTCGCGGGCCAGGCCGCACAGCGCGGACCAGTCCGGATCGTCGAGATCGCCACAGGTTTCCAGAAAGGCGGCAAGGGCCGCAGCATGGTCATCCTCGGCCCATCCCTGCAGATCGGCAAAATCCAGGATGTCATAACGCGGCCCCGTCTCTGCGGAGGCGGGGCCGGTCATGAGGGATATCGCAAATGTGATCGCAAGGAGAAGGCGCGTCATTCGTCCGTGGCGACAAGCTGCCAGTTGGGGTCATCGCTGCCCATGTTGCGGGCATAGGTCCAGACGTCTTTCTGACGCTTGACCGCGGTGGGCGATCCTTCGATCACCTCGCCCGTCGCATCTTTGACGACCGAGGTCAGCTCGCCGACATAGCGCACGGAAATCTCTGCCAGTCGCGAACCTTCGTCAAAGGTGGCATCGGCGAGCGTCAGTTCACGGACACCGATGAATTCGGCCTCGATGGTCAGGCCCTGCTGTTCGCGCTGTTCCACGACCTCGGCAAAGGTCTGATAGACGTCATCCGCGAGAAATGGCCGCAGGTCTTCGATATTGCCGCGTTCAAAACCCATGAGGATCATTTCATAGGCCCCGCGGGCCCCCGAGAGGAACTCGGACACCGAGAAATGCGGTTCGATCCGTTTCATCGCGGCGAGGGCCTTGGCGGCATCGCTGTCCTCGGCGACGTGGTCGATGATGTCATGGTCTGGGCCGCCTTCGATCACCTCGAAGTCGCGTGCGGAACGGCGGCGATCGTCGTTTGGCGCCGGTGCTGGCGGCTTTTCGAACCCCTCCCGGGTGCCCAGCACGCTCCGCAGGCGCAGAACGAGAAAAATGGCGATTCCGGCCAGGACCAGAAGCTGGAGGATGGGAGAGTTCATCGGCACCTCTTTGCAGGCAGCGTTTAAAGATCTTGCTTGCATCCTTATGTAGGTGAGGCGTTGGGGTGAGTCTACCTGCCCCGCCCTGATATGGAGGATCTTCCCATGTGGCTGTTCCTGGCCTTTCTCATGGTCCCGCTGATCGAAATCGCCCTGTTCATCCAGGTGGGCGGGTTGATCGGCCTGTGGCCGACGCTGGCGGTGGTCGTCCTGACGGCAGTGATCGGGACCTGGCTGGTCAAGGCACAGGGGCGGCTTGCGATGGACAACCTGCGCCGCAGCTTTTCCGACCTGGACGATCCCAGCGAGCCGCTGGCGCATGGGGCGATGATCCTTGTATCGGGCGCGCTGCTGCTGACGCCGGGGTTCTTTACCGATGCGGTAGGCTTTGCCCTGCTGGCGCCGCCGGTGCGTACGGCGGTCTTTGCCTGGCTGCGTCGGCGGGTGCATGTGACCCGGTTCCAGATGGGACCGGACCCGCGCGGCCCGGTTTATCCCGATCCCCGTGCCGGATCCGGCCAGGGCGACGTGATCGACGGCGAGTTCTCCGAGGTTCCAAAGGAGAAGGCCCCCAATCACCCCGGTTCGGGCTGGACGAGGCATTGAGGCTTTGCGCGGGCGCTGCTATGCCTCGCGCTGAGATTTTCACGGGAGACCCGACATGGCAGATACCAACGGCAACGGGCAGGCGCCTCAGCCGCCCAAGATGAGCATTCTGGCCCAATTCATTCGCGACCTGTCCTTTGAGAACATCCTTTCCCAGAAAGGTGTCAGCGGCGAGGTTCAGCCCGATGTGCAGGTGCAGGTCAACCTGGACGCCAAGAAGCGCACGGCCGACAACCAGTACGAAGTGGTGATGAAGCTGAAGATCGAGTCGAAGGCCAAATCGACCGGTGACATGCTGTTCCTGCTGGAACTGGACTATGCCGGTGTCTTCTCGATCGAGAACGTTCCCGAGGACCAGCTGCATCCCTTCCTGCTGATCGAATGCCCGCGGATGCTGTTCCCCTTCGTACGCCGGATCGTTTCGGACGTGTCGCGCGACGGTGGTTTCCCGCCGCTGAACCTGGAAACGATCGACTTCCTGGCACTGTACCGCAACGAGATCGCGCGTCGCCAGGCGGCACAGGGCGACCAGGCCCCGGCCTGAGGAGTTCCGGCGCTCAGCTTTTCAGCCAGAGCGCCTCTTCCCCGAGTGTTTCGACAAAGGCGGCGTGAGCCGCCTTTTCCTTTTCCGTCAGTCGGCTGGGCAACGGATTGCTGCGCGGACGCGGGCGCCAGAGCGGTTCGGCCCCGGCTCCGCCACCGCCGGATCCTTGGGACGACAAGCCGAAGTCCGGCTGCTTTCCCCCGATCAGTTCAAGGTAGACCTCGGCCAGGATTTCGGAGTCGAGAAGCGCGCCGTGCAGTGTCCGCGAGGAGTTGTCGATGCTGAAACGGCGGCAAAGCGCGTCGAGCGAGGCAGGTGAGCCGGGAAAGCGGCGCCGTGCCATGTCCAGCGTGTCGATGGCGCAATCCTTGGCCAGGGGCGGGCGGTTGGCCCAGCGCAGTTCGGCATTCAGGAATTTCACGTCGAACGAGGCGTTGTGGATGACCAGCTTGGCATCCTCACCGATGAAGGCGCGGAATTCGTCCACGATCTTGGCGAAGACCGGCTTGTCACGCAGGGTAATCTCACCGGGTTTGGCCGGGCGCGGCGGTTCCAGCAGGTCGGGCCCGATGCCATGGACGCCAAAGGCCTCGTCCGGCATCCCGCGTTCGGGGTTGATGTACTGGTGATAAGTGCGCCCGGTGGGAACGTGGTTGTACAGTTCCAGCGCCCCGATTTCGACGATGCGGTCGCCCTGTTCCGGCTCGAACCCGGTGGTTTCCGTATCGAGAACAATCTCACGCATGTTGCAACCTTTGTTCGATGTCCTTCAGCACATCCTGGACCTGCGCGCGGGCATGCTCAAGCGTGTCGGTTTCGATGACATAGGTGGCGCGAGCGCATTTTTCGGCGTTGGGCATCTGGCGCGCGAGGATGCGGGCCAGGTCATCGGCGCTCATGGTGCCCCGGGCAAGCACGCGCGCCTCTTGCGTTTCACGGGAAACATTCACGCAGGCGGTGGCGTCCATTTGTGCATCGCCGCCGGTTTCGAACAACAAGGGGATGTCGAAAACGCCGATGGCCTGCGGATGGGCGGCGATGAATGCCTCCCGGTCTTCTTGCACAAGCGGATGCACGATCTCTTCGATCCGTTTCAGCGCAGTGGCATCATCAGCGATGATCCTGCGCAGCGCGTCGCGGGAAACCTGATCGTTTTCAATGGCTTGGGGAAAGATTTCCCCGATGGGTGCAACTGCGGCACCCTCTGGTCCGTAAAGCCGGTGCACGGCCGCATCCGCGTCCCAGACGGCGCAGCCCGCATCCGCGAACATCTGTGCGGTGGTCGATTTGCCCATGCCGATGGAGCCGGTCAGGCCAAGCTTGAACCTCATGCCAGGACGATCTGGCGCGTCGCCTCGTCAACCTCGGGGCGGGCGCCGAACCAGCGTTCGAAACCGGGCACCGCCTGGTGCAGGAGCATCCCCAGCCCATCGACGACAGTACAGCCCTGTGCGCGCGCTTCTGCCAGCAGCCGGGTTTCCAGAGGCGCATAGACGAGGTCCGTCACCAACATATCGGGCGTCAGCGCGTCCAGCGGCACGCGGAACCGGGGTTTTCCGGTCATGCCCAGCGAGGTGGTGTTCACAACGGTGGCACAGTCCTCGACGATGTTCCCAGCCTGCACCCAGTCAAAGACCTGCACCTTGTCGCCGAAATCCTCGCGCAGCGTTTCGGCCCGAAGGCGGGTGCGGTTGGTCAGCCGGATCTCCGGCACACCCACATCAAGCAGGGAGGCGATCACGGCGCGGGCCGCGCCCCCTGCCCCGAAGACCGTGGCCGGCCCCGAGGCCGGATCCCAGTCCGGCGCATTCTGCTGCAGGTTCTGCATGAAGCCGTAGCCATCGGTGTTGTCGGCGTGGATGCGCCCGCCTTCGCGGAAGATCAGCGTGTTCGCGGCCCCGATCAGCCGGGCGCGGTCCGAGACGCTGTCGGCGATCTGCATCACCTTTTCCTTGTAGGGCACGGTGACATTGAGGCCGACAAAGCCAAGCTGCGGCAGGAGTCGCAGGGTGTCCGCCAGCTTGTCCTCGGGCACGTCGATGGGCACGTAATGCCCGGGCAGACCATGCGTCTGCAGCCAATGTGAGAACAGGCGCGGAGAGCGGGAATGGGCCACGGGGGACCCGATGACGGCGGCAAGCGGAATGCGTGCGAGGCTCATGCGGCGATGGTTCCTCTGTTCGTCAGGTAGGCCAGCAGTTCCAGCAACGGCAGACCCAGAATGGTGAAATGGTTGCCCTCGACGCGGGCAAAGAGGCGGACACCTTCGGATTCGAGCTTGTAGCCCCCAACCGAAGTACCGACATCCGGCCAGTTCCGGTCGAGGTAGTCATCGAGGTAGCTGTCCGAGAAAGGCCGCATGGTCAACCGGGCAGTGCCGACGTGGCGCCAGACAGGCTGGGCCTCGTGATAGAGGACAGCGGCGGAGAGAAGACGGTGGGTTTCCCCGCGCAACCGACAGAGCTGGTCCCGCGCCTCCTCGCGGCTTTGCGGCTTGGACAGGGTGGTGCCCTTGGCGTCGAGCACCTGATCACAGCCAAGCACCAGTTTTTCCGGGTAGCGCTGCCCCAGCTTGCGCGCCTTGGCCTCTGCCAGGGTGTCGGCAATGTCGCGCGGGCTGGCCTCTTCGAGGGTGAGGGCAGCTTTGAGGCTGTCCTCATCCACGCGCGGCGATTCGGTTTCGATCACGAGTCCGGCGGCGCGGAGCATGTCGGCCCGGATCGCGGAGCTGGAGGCGAGAAGAAGATCGGCAGGCATGGGGATGAAACCGGGGAAAATTCGGTGTGCAGGCTTGTCGATGTTTCTGAGGAAAAAGCGCGGCACATGCAAGGCTGGGGGCGAACCAGGCGGTCTTCCCCCGCAGTGCAGCACTCATCAGGCTGTGAGAAAGAACAAGATGTGCCTGGTGCGAAGATGGCCAGAGAATGGTTTGTCAGAAGAGTTATCCCGAATGGAGAACCTTCGGGAATTTTGGGCTAACCATTTGAAAACAAGTTCTCTATCGAAAGATGTTCGAAACCGTCACGGTGCTATCCCGCGAGTTTTCCCGAGGTCTTTCCCTGTTTGGAAGGCTGGGGACAAACCGATAATCCACAGATCGGGGAGCCCCTAACACTTCATAAACCTTTTCTTTTATCTATTTATTAAAGAAAGGGTGTTCCGCGATCTTCATTGACGGGAAGCCCTGCAATGCGATACGCACCGTCAGCCTTCGTCCGAAGGCGATCTTTCCCGTTAGACAAAGGATGTGTGGGCCTCCGGGCACCACGTTATGTGCCATGAGCGAAGAAAAGCTTAACCTGTCCGACCTGAAGGCCAAAAGCCCCAAGGATCTTCTGGCGATGGCCGAGGAACTGGAAATCGAAAACGCCTCGACCATGCGGAAGGGCGAGATGATGTTCCAGATCCTGTGCGAGCGCGCGGACGAGGGATGGGTCATCTACGGGGACGGGGTCCTGGAAGTGCTGCAGGATGGGTTCGGCTTTCTGCGCTCGCCCGAGGCGAACTACCTGCCCGGTCCGGACGACATCTATGTCTCGCCGGACATGATCCGCAAATACTCTCTGCGGACCGGGGATTCGATCCAGGGCGAGATGAAGGCACCGGACGGGGAAGAGCGGTACTTTGCGCTGGTGACGGTGTCGGAGATCAACTTTGAAGAGCCGGAACGCGCGCGGCACAAGATCGCCTTTGACAACCTGACGCCGCTGTACCCCGACGAGCGCCTGAAGATGGAGATCGAGGATCCGACCATCAAGGATCGTTCGGCGCGGATCATCGACCTGGTGGCCCCGATCGGCAAGGGCCAGCGGAGCCTGATCGTGGCGCCGCCGCGGACGGGTAAGACTGTTCTGCTGCAGAACATCGCGACGAGCATCGAGCGGAACCACCCGGAGTGTTACTTGATCGTCCTGCTGATCGACGAACGTCCCGAAGAGGTGACGGACATGCAGCGGTCGGTGAAGGGTGAGGTGATTTCCTCGACCTTCGACGAACCGGCAACGCGGCACGTCGCCGTGTCTGAGATGGTCATCGAAAAGGCCAAGCGCCTGGTGGAACACAAACGAGATGTTGTGATCCTTCTGGACTCAATCACCAGACTTGGTAGGGCCTTCAACACTGTTGTGCCGTCGTCGGGCAAGGTCCTGACCGGGGGTGTGGATGCGAATGCGCTGCAGCGGCCCAAGCGGTTCTTTGGTGCGGCGCGGAACATCGAGGAAGGTGGATCGCTGACGATCATCGCGACGGCCCTGGTGGATACCGGCAGCCGGATGGACGAGGTGATCTTCGAGGAATTCAAGGGCACCGGCAACAGCGAGATCGTTCTGGACCGCAAGGTGGCGGACAAGCGGGTCTTCCCGGCGTTGGATATTCTCAAGTCCGGTACGCGGAAAGAGGACCTGTTGGTGGACAAGATCGACCTGCAGAAGACCTTTGTCCTGCGGCGCATCCTGAACCCGATGGGCACGACCGATGCCATCGAGTTCCTGATTTCCAAGCTGAAACAGACCAAGACCAACACTGAGTTCTTCGATTCGATGAACAGCTGATCCTGTCATGGACACGATCTTTGCCCTGGCGAGCGCGGTCGGGAAAGCGGGCGTTTCGGTTGTGCGCGTGTCCGGGCCGCTTGCCTGGGCGGCAGTGGAACGGCTGGGTGGACCCCTGCCCCGCCCGCGCATGGCCTCTGTCCGGCGGTTGATTTCGGCGGGCGGGGATTTCCTGGATGAGGCTCTGATCCTGATCTTCGAGGACGGGGCGAGCTTTACCGGGGAACGCGTGGCCGAGTTCCAAGTGCATGGCAGTGTGGCCGTGGTTCAGGCGCTGTTGCGGGAGCTAGGCGAAATGCCGGGTCTGCGCGGGGCGGAACCCGGGGAATTCACCCGGCGAGCCTTGGAAAACGAGAGTCTGGACCTGAGTCAGGTCGAGGCCTTGGCGGACCTGATCGACTCGGAGACCGAGCAGCAGAGGCGGCAGGCCTTGAGGATGCTGACCGGGGCGCTGGGGACCCGCGTGGGAGAATGGCGCGAGAAGATCCTGCGCGCCGTGTCCTTGTTGGAAGTGACGATCGACTTTGTCGATGAAGAGGTGCCGGTGGATGTCTCGGACGAAGTTCGCGATCTCCTGCAATCTGTCAGCGAAGATATCCGGCGTGAGCTGCGCGGATTGGAATCGGCAGAGCGGGTGCGGCTGGGGTTCGAGGTGGCGATTGTTGGTCCGCCGAATGCGGGCAAGTCGACGCTGTTGAATTACCTCGCCGGTCGTGATGCGGCGATCACCTCTGACGTCGCGGGCACCACCCGGGACGTGATCGAGGTGCGTATGGATATTGGAGGCCTGGCCGTGACCCTGCTGGACACGGCCGGTCTGCGCGACTCGGATGACAGTGTCGAACAGATTGGCGTGGCGCGGGCCCGGGAACGGGCCGGTGCGGCCGACCTGAGGGTTCACCTTGTGCCCGAGGGGGACACCCCCATGCTGGCGGTTGCCGAGGGCGACATCGTAATCACCGCAAAGGGGGACAAGGCTGGCCAGGGTGTGTCCGGACTGACGGGTCTTGGCGTACCCGAGCTTTTGTCGCGGATCGAAGCGCGACTGGTCGAAGAGGTGCAAGGCGCCGGGCTGGCCTCGCGCGAACGGCACAGGGTTGCGCTGGCCGAGGGTCTGACCCATCTGGAACAGGCGCAGGTGCTTTTGAATGATGGTCTCGACGTGTACGATGTGACCAGCGAGGAAGTCCGTATCGCCTTGCGGGCTTTGGAACAGCTGGTGGGTCACGTGGATGTCGAACAGGTTCTTGACCAGATCTTTTCCAGCTTCTGCATTGGCAAGTGAGGAGTGTTTCACGTGAAACATGAGGCCTTTGATGTTGTCGTCGTGGGCGGCGGCCATGCTGGAACCGAGGCTGCCGCGGCCTCGGCCCGGATGGGTGCACGCACGGCGCTTGTGACCCTGCGCCTCCAAGATCTTGGGGTCATGTCCTGCAACCCCGCGATTGGTGGTTTGGGCAAGGGACATCTTGTCCGTGAAATCGACGCGATGGACGGGATCATGGGGCGGATTGCCGATGCAGCGGGAATCCAGTTTCGCCTGTTGAACCGACGCAAGGGGCCGGCGGTGCAAGGCCCCCGTGCCCAGGCGGATCGCCGGTTATATGCCGAGGCGATGCAGGCCGAGATCGCGGGTACGGAAAACCTGCAGGTCATCGAGGGTGAAGTCGTAGACTTCCTGATGTCCGGTGGCCGCGTCGAGGGCGTAGCGCTGGCGGATGGCTCCGAGATCCGGGCGGTGTCGACGGTGCTGACAAGTGGCACCTTCCTGCGCGGAATCATTCATATCGGCGATGTTCAGAAGCCGGGTGGCCGGATGGGTGATCGCCCGTCGGTCCGTCTTGCCGATCGTATCAAAGAGATGGACCTGCCGATTGGCCGGTTGAAGACGGGGACGCCCCCGCGTCTCGACGGGCGCACCATTGACTGGAGCGGCCTCGACATGCAGCCGGGCGACGATGACCCGGTGATGTTCTCCTTCCTCTCCCCTGCCCCGCAGGCGCGGCAGATTTCCTGTGGCATCACGCATACCACGGAACGCACTCATGAAATCATCCGGGACAACCTGTCCCACTCTGCAATGTACGGCGGGCATATCGAAGGGGTTGGCCCGCGCTATTGCCCCTCGATCGAGGACAAGGTGGTGCGGTTCGCGGACAAGACCTCTCACCAGGTTTTCCTGGAGCCGGAAGGTCTGGATGTTCCGACGATCTATCCGAACGGGATTTCGACCTCCCTGCCCCAGGATATCCAAGAGGCCTATGTCCGGAGCATTCCCGGCCTTGAACGGGTCGAGATCATGCAGCCCGGCTATGCCATCGAATATGACTATGTCGATCCCCGGGCCCTGGCGGCGACATTGCGCTTGCGTGACGTCGAGGGGCTGTACCTGGCCGGGCAGATCAACGGAACAACGGGTTATGAGGAAGCAGCCGCCCAGGGTCTTGTCGCCGGTCTGAACGCGGCGGCTCAAGCGCAAGGCCGAGAGGCGATCAAGTTCTCGCGGACGGAAAGCTATATCGGGGTGATGCTGGATGACCTGACCACGCGGGGCGTCAGCGAACCCTACCGGATGTTCACCAGCCGGGCGGAATTCCGTCTGTCCTTGCGTGCGGATAACGCGGATCAGCGCCTGACGCCCAAGGCAATTGCACTCGGCACCGTTTCCGCCGGGCGGCGCGGCGCTTATGAAAACAAGATGGAGCGTCTTGCGGCTGGGCGGGAGAAACTGGATGCGGTGTCTTTCAGTCCCAACCAGTTGAGAACCATCGGGATCAACGTCAACCAGGATGGCGCTCGCCGAAGCGGGTTCCAGATGCTGTCGTTCAAGGATGTTTCCCTGCAAACCCTCGTGCAGCTGGACGAGGGTCTGGGGGATCTGGATTCGGAAACAGCCGCGCAGCTGGAGCGGGAGGCGTTGTACGCGAATTACCTGGAACGCCAGGCGCGGGACGTGGAAGTTCTCAAAAAGGATGAAGCTGTTGAAATCCCGGTGGGATTTGACTTCGATTCTCTGCAGGGTCTGTCCAACGAGTTGAAGATGAAGCTGTCGCGGACACGGCCTGAAACGATAGCTCAGGCGGGTCGAATCGACGGGATGACACCGGCGGCCTTGACCTTGATTCTCGCCAAGTTGCGTCAGCATTTGCGTAAAGACGCGGTATGATCACGTCTGAAACTCTTGGTCTCGATGTTTCACGTGAAACACTGGAGCGCCTGAATCACTACTTGGCACTACTGAACAAGTGGAATCCGCGCATCAACCTGGTCGCGCGGGCCACGCTGGCAGAGGCCGTCGACCGGCATTTCGCGGATTCCGCCCAATTGGTGACAGTCCTCCCCCGGCCTTTGGGCCATTGGGTCGATATCGGCAGCGGCGGTGGTTTTCCCGGGCTTGTTGTTGCGATCCTCCTGGCCGAACACGCGCCGGATGTGCCCGTCAGCCTGATCGAATCGGACACCCGCAAGGCGACCTTCCTGCGCAGTGTCATCCGTGAAACCGGCCTTTCGGCCAAGGTCCACGCGCAGAGGATAGAGGCCTGTGCACCCCAAGAGGCGACAGTCCTTTCGGCACGTGCCCTCGCCCCCTTGCCGAAGCTGATGGAATTTGCGGCACGCCACCTTGTCCCCGGTGGGACTGCATTGTTCATGAAGGGCGAAAGCTGGGGAAAAGAGCTCGAAGACGCACGCAGCCAATGGCAATTCTCCTGCACCCCGCATACAAGTAGAACCAACCCCAACGCAGTTGTCCTGGAAATCGGAGACCTCGTCCATGTCTGATCCGACTCGCCCCCCGGGTCCGAAAATCATCGCCATCGCCAACCAGAAAGGCGGCGTGGGCAAGACCACGACGACGATCAACCTCGGGGCCGCGCTGTGCGAACAAGGGCACAAGGTTCTCGTGGTGGATCTCGATCCGCAGGGGAACGCCTCGACCGGACTGGGGATCGAGCCCGAAGACCGAGAGTTGACGACCTACGATCTGCTTCTGGGCGATGTTTCCCCGGCCGACGTGATCCTCAAGACCTCGACCGATAACCTTTCCCTCATCCCCGCCACGGTGGACCTCAGCTCGGCAGATATCGAGCTGTATTCCAACGAAAAACGCAGCTTTCTGCTGCATGATGCGCTGCGTCAACCCGCACTGGATGACTTTGGATTCGACGTGATCCTGGTGGATTGTCCGCCCTCGCTGAACCTGCTGACGGTCAATGCGATGGTCGCCGCGCATTCCGTCCTGGTCCCCCTGCAAAGCGAGTTCTTTGCGCTCGAAGGCCTGTCGCAACTCATGCTGACGATCCGCGAAGTCCGCCAAAGCGCCAATCCATCGCTGCGGATCGAGGGCATCGTCCTGACGATGTACGACGCCCGCAACAACCTCTCCCAACATGTCGAGGCGGATGCCCGGGCCAACCTCGGGGACCTCGTGTTCTCGACAGTGATCCCCCGCAACGTTCGTGTGTCCGAAGCGCCCTCCTACGCGCTGCCGGTGCTGGCCTACGACACATCCTCGAAAGGGGCGCAGGCCTATCGCGCCCTGGCCGAGGAACTGCTGAAGAAAAACGACAAACGGGCGGCCTGAACGGCGGTCAAAGAGGACGGGCATGGCAGAGAAACCCAAGAAAGATACGCGCCGCGGCCTGGGTCGCGGCCTTTCGGCACTCATGGCAGACGTGGGTCCGGCGCAGGAAACCACCCAGGCGGAAAGCCCTCGCCGGGCAGACCGCATGGTGCCCATCGAATCGCTGATCCCCAACCCGGACCAGCCCCGGCGCAGCTTTACCCAGGCCCAACTGGACGAACTCGCCGCCTCGATCCGGACCAAGGGCGTGTTGCAACCGCTGATCGTGCGTCCCTCTCCGCATGAAGACGGCAAGTTCGAAATCGTCGCGGGTGAACGTCGCTGGCGCGCTTCGCAAATGGCGCAGCGGCATGAAATCCCGGTTCTCGTGCGGGATTTCGACGATACCGAAGTGCTCGAAGTTGCCATCATCGAGAACATCCAGCGGGCAGACCTGAACGCCATCGAAGAGGCGGCGGGCTATCGTCAGCTGATGTTCAAGTTCGGTCACACTCAGGAAAAACTGGCCGAGGCCCTGGGCAAGAGCCGCAGCCACATCGCCAACCTGATGCGCCTTTTGAACCTGCCCGAAGGCGTGCAGGAGATGGTCTCCGAGGGCCAGCTGAGCGCAGGTCACGCCCGGGCGCTGATCACGGCGACCGATCCGGACGCATTGGCAAAGACGGTCTTGGCCAAGGGCCTGTCGGTGCGCGAGACCGAGAAGCTGGCCAAGCAGATGAACCCGGAGGCCAAGCCGCGCAAGAAGGCGCCCGAGGGGGCGTTCCAGGTGGACAAGGATGCCGACACGCGCGCCCTCGAGGGGGATCTCAGCGCCGCGCTTGGCATGAAAGTGCGGATCGACCACAAGCCCGGCGATGACGCGGGGCGCCTGACGATCTCCTACGATACGCTGGAACAGCTGGACGCGCTCTGCGGCTTGCTCAGCACCTCGCGTTAGGCGTCAGGGCAGGAGGGCGGCAATCACCGAGTTGAGCACAAGCCGCCCCTGCCCCGTTGCCCGCAGCATCGGGCCGTTCTGCTCGACAAGACCCAGTCCCTGCAGGTCTCGGATCGCGGCATCAGGCGCGATCCCATAGTCCAGGGCCCGCAATCTCTCAACATCTAGTCCTTCAGTCAGGCGCAACCCCATCATGAGGTATTCTCCAGCCTGATCTTCCAGGGACAGGAGATCCCGGCTTTCCAGCCCGCTCCCGGCTTCGGTCCGCTCCAACCATTTGCCCGGCGCGGACCAGGCGACGGTTGCCCGCCGCGTGGCACCGCTGCCGATCCGCCCGTGTGCGCCGGGCCCGACACCCACCCAGTCGCCGTAATGCCAATACACCAGGTTGTGCCGCGACTGCGCCCCGGGGCGGGCATGGTTGGACACCTCGTAGGCCTCGTATCCGGCGGCCTGGCAAAGCTCCTGGGTCAGTTCGAACATGTCGGCGGCCAAGTCCTCTTCCGGCAGTCCACGCAGGCCCCCGGCCCGCGCCCGGTCCCAGAAGGCGGTGCCTTCCTCGACCGTCAACTGGTACAGCGACATATGATCGACGGCCATTTCCAGCGCCTCTGACAGTTCCGCGCGCCAGTCCTCAAGCGTCTGGTTCTGGCGGGCATAGATCAGGTCGAAACTGACCCGGTCAAAGACCGACCGCGCGACGCCAAAGGCCGCGCGCGCTTCGTCGACGTCGTGCAAGCGTCCCAACCGCTTCAAATCCTCGGCCCGCAGGGACTGCACGCCCAGCGACACGCGGTTCACCCCGGCGCGTGCGTAGCCTTCAAAGCGCCCCGCCTCGACGGAACGCGGATTGGCCTCCAGCGTGATCTCGACGTCATTGGCAAAGGTCCAGCAGTCGCGCGCGGCCTCGATCACGGCGGCCACCGTTTCCGGCGCCATCAGGGAAGGCGTCCCGCCGCCGAAAAAGATCGAACTGAGCACCCGACCCTGGCTCTCGGCCCCCGCCCGGCGGATCTCCTCCGCCAATGCCCGGGCCCAACGGGCCTGGTCGATGCGCTTCACGACATGGCTGTTGAAGTCGCAATAGGGGCATTTGGCCTCGCAGAACGGCCAGTGGACATAAAGCCCGAACCCGCCGATCTGCCAGTTTTCCGGAGCGTTACGCGTCAAAACATCCCGCCACGAATTTGCGGAAAGCATCCGCCCGGTGGGAAATCTTGTTCTTTTCCCAGCGGTCCATCTCGCCAAAGGTCACGTCATAGCCTTGCGGCTGAAAGATCGGGTCATAGCCATGCCCCTGCGATCCGCGCATGGGCCAGACCACCCTGCCCTCCATCACGCCGGGAAAAACCAGGTCGTCGCCATCCGGCCAGGCCAGCACCAGCGTACAGCAGAACCGCGCGGTCCAGGGTTGCGGTATACCGCTCTCCTGCAGCCGGTCATGGGTTTTTCCCATCGCCATGATGAAATCGCGGCCGCCATGCGGGGTTTCGGCCCAATCGGCGGTATAGACCCCGGGGGCCTTGTCCAGGGCGTCGATCTCGATACCGCTGTCATCGGCCAGCGCCGGCAGGCCGGTGGCCTTTGCTGCGGCATGGGCCTTGATCCGTGCGTTCTCGACAAATGTCGTCCCGGTCTCTTCCGGCTCCGGCAGGCCCATCTCGGCGGCCCCCACGCAGGTCACGCCATAGGGGTCCAGCAGATGCGCGATCTCGTCCAGCTTGCCCTGGTTGTGCGTGGCCACCAGCAGCTTGTCGCCCTCGAACCGTCGGGTCATGCCACGGCGGCCCGCTGGGCTGCCACCAGTTCCGAGACGCCCTTTTCCGCCAGGTCCATCAGGCGGCCCATCTCGTCGCGGGAAAAGGTCGATCCCTCGGCGCTCATCTGCACCTCGATCAGGCGCCCGTCACCGCGCAGGATGAAATTGCCGTCGGTGCCGGCCTCGCTGTCCTCGGGGTAATCCAGGTCCAGTACCGGCTGCCCGGCGTAGATCCCGCAGCTGATGGCGGCCACTTCGGACACCAGCGGATCGGTGATCACGTCCCCGGCCTTCATCAGCTTGTTGACTGCCAGCCGCAGGGCCACCCAACCGCCGGTGATCGAGGCACAACGCGTACCGCCATCCGCCTGGATCACGTCGCAGTCCACGGTGATCTGGCGTTCGCCCAGCGCGTTGCGGTCAACACCCGCACGCAGCGCGCGTCCGATCAGCCGCTGGATTTCCACCGTGCGGCCGCCCTGTTTGCCCGCCTGTGCCTCGCGCCGCATCCGGCTGGAGGTCGAGCGCGGCAGCATGCCGTATTCCGCTGTCACCCAGCCCTGCCCCGAGCCCTTGATAAAGGGCGGCACACGTTCTTCCAGCGAGGCAGTGCAGAGCACATGGGTGTCGCCCATGCGGATCAGGCA
Source organism: Mameliella sp. AT18 (assembly GCF_028807275.1). Lineage (NCBI taxonomy): Bacteria > Pseudomonadati > Pseudomonadota > Alphaproteobacteria > Rhodobacterales > Roseobacteraceae > Antarctobacter > Mameliella sp. AT18. The sequence continues at coordinate 9,683 of NZ_JARAMO010000044.1, read as the reverse complement.
CGATCCTTCGGCATGTTTGGTCACACCCGTTTCGATTGAAACGGCGCGCATTTCGCTTAAATCTCGTCCCGACGGTCGCATTGTCATCCCTTCCTGATGGTCACGCAGGGGATAGACAGCGGCAGCCCACGGATGCAACCCCGATTGACGTTCCGGCCAGAGGCTCTTTAATGGCGCCGCAGAGGGCAAGAAGATGAATGAGGCACGCGAACTCCTGTCCCAGATGAACGACCGCTCGCGCGAGGTATTCCGGCGCGTGGTCGAGGGATACCTGGCCAGCGGCGAACCCGTCGGGTCCCGCACGTTGACCCGTACCCTGTCGGAAAAGGTCTCGGCGGCGACGATCCGCAACGTGATGCAGGACCTGGAATACCTGGGCCTGCTGGACAGCCCGCATGTGTCCGCCGGACGAATCCCGACGCAGCAGGGATTGCGGATGTTCGTCGACGGCTTGCTGGAGGTGCGCGACCTCGACGATCAGGACCGCGAAAAGCTGGATGCGACTCTGGGGCGCAACGCTGGCGATGTCTCGGGGTTGCTGGATGCGGTGGGATCGGCCCTGTCGGGGGTGACGCATGGGGCCTCGCTGGTACTGACACCCAAACACGAGGCGCCGCTGAAACATATCGAGTTCGTCAGCCTGGCGCAGGACCGTGCGCTGGTGGTGATCGTCTTTGCCGATGGTCACGTCGAGAACCGGGTTTTCACCCCGCCGCCGGGTCTGACCCCCAGCGCGATGCGCGAGGCGGCGAATTTCACCAATGCCCTGGCCGAGGGCCGCACCCTGACCGAGTTGCGCAAGGCGATGCAGGCCGAGATTTCCAAGCGCCGTCAGGAGATCGACGGCCTGGCCGCCGCGCTGATCGATGCGGGCATCGCCGTCTGGGATGGCAGCGGCGACAGCAGCGAACGGCTGATCGTGCGCGGACGCGCGAATCTGCTCGAAGAGGATTCGGCCCAGGAGGAACTGGAACGCATCCGAAGCCTGTTCGACGACCTCGAACGCAAGCGCGACATCGCCGAGTTCCTCGAACTGACCGACGAAGGCGAAGGGGTGCGCATTTTTATCGGCTCCGAGAACAAACTTTTCTCACTTTCGGGTTCCTCTCTGGTGGTCTCTCCATATATGAACGCGGACCGAAAGATCATTGGCGCGGTGGGCGTGATCGGCCCGACCCGGCTGAACTATGGCCGGATCGTTCCGATCGTGGATTACACGGCGCAGCTGGTCGGGCGGATGATCGCCGACCGGAGTTAGAGGTGGAAGGCATGGCAGACCCGAAAAAGGATGATTTTCTCGACGATATCGACGCGGCCGAAGCCGAGGAGCAGGCCGGGTTGAACGAGGAAATCGACGATATCGCGATGGAAATTGACGCACTGCGCGCCGAGCGGGACGACTACAAGGACAAGTTCATGCGGGCGCTGGCGGATGCCGAAAACGCCCGCAAGCGCGCCGACAAGGACCGTCGCGAGGCGCAGGCCTATGGCGGCACCCGCATCGCGCGCGACCTGCTGCCGGTCTATGACAACCTCAACCGGGCGCTGACCGCGGCGCAGGAATCCGAAGGCGCCTCGACCGCGCTGGTCGAAGGCGTGGAACTGACGCTGAAAGAGCTGCTGAAGGTGTTCGAGCGTCATGGCGTGACCCGGATCACCCCCGAGGTCGGCGAGCGCTTCGACCCGCAACAGCACGAGGCCATGTTCGAGGCCCCGGTGCCGGGCACCAAGGCGGGCGAGATCATCCAGGTCTCGGCTGAGGGGTTCATGTTGTACGACCGGCTGTTGCGGCCCGCGCAGGTTGGCGTCAGCTCGATGCCCGCGTCCTGAACCGGTGAATGGCGGGTTTTCCCGCCCTGCGCATCAAGACCGCGTGGCGCGGGTGGCACGCGCTGGGGGGCTAGACCCCCAGACCCCCCGGGGCTATTTCGACCAAAAAGAAGCACAGCCGCCGGACAGGGTGTCAGCCTTTGTCCAGCAGTGCCTTGAGATCATAAAGCGCATCCAGGGCCTGGCGTGGGCTCAGGTCGTCGAGCGTCATGTCGCGCAGCTGTTCCTCGATCTTTGATGTTTGCCGTGACACCGGCGGTTCCGATGCGCGGGCGGCAGCTGAGAAGAGCGGCAGGTCGTCGATCAGCGCCTTGGGCGAGGCGCGTTCCCGTTCGCCCTTTTCCAGCGCCTCGAGAACGTCGCGGGCGCGGGTGATGACCGCGGCAGGCAGGCCGGCCAGTTGGGCGACCTGCACGCCGTAAGAGCGGTCGGCGGCGCCTTCATGGACCTCGTGCAGGAAGATCACCTCGCCATCCCATTCCTTGACCGCCACGGTGGCGTTTCGGACCCCGTCCAGCTTGCCCGCCAGGGCGGTAAGTTCATGATAATGCGTGGCAAAGAGGCCGCGAACCCGGTTGACCGCCTGCAGGTGTTCCAGCGTCGCCCAGGCGATCGACAAGCCGTCGTAGGTGGCGGTGCCGCGGCCGATCTCGTCGAGGATCACCAGCGCGCACTCGTCGGCCTGGTTCAGGATGGTGGCGGTTTCGACCATTTCGACCATGAAGGTTGATCGTCCGCGCGCCAGGTCGTCGCTGGCGCCAACGCGGCTGAAGATCTGGCTGACCAGCCCGACGTGCGCCGATTGCGCCGGGACGTAAGAGCCGATCTGGGCCAGGAGCGCGATCAGCGCGTTCTGCCGCAGGTAGGTCGATTTACCGGCCATGTTCGGGCCGGTCAGCAGGGTGACGGCAGCCCCCTGCCCGTCCGCGCTGAGATTGCAGTCATTGGCGATGAAGGGTTCGCCGGCCACGGCCAGCGCCGCCTCGACCACCGGGTGCCGTCCGCCTTCGACGGCAAAGGCGCGGCTGTCATCGACCCTTGGCAGGCACCAGTCCCGCTGCCGGGCCAGCTCCGCCAGGGCCAGCGCCAGGTCGATCTCGGCCAGGCCCAGCGCCAGGTCGGACAGCGCGGGCGCCTGGTCCATGATCTCGGCCCGCAGATCCTCGTAGATGCGGCGCTCGATCTCCAGCGCCTCGTTGCCGGCGTTCAGGATGCGGCGTTCGAGTTCCGACAGTTCGACGGTGGTGAACCGGACCTGGTTCGCCGTGGTCTGGCGGTGGATGAAACGCTCTGACAGGGCGAACATCTTGTCCGCATGTACCGCCGTCGTCTCGATGAAATACCCCAGCACGTTGTTGTGCTTGATCTTGAGCGAGGTGACGCCGGTTTCCTGCGCGTATTCCCCCTGCATCCGGGCAATGACGCCCCTGCCCTCGTCGCGCAGCGTGCGCGCCTCGTCCAGCGCGGCGTCGAACCCCGGCGCGACAAAGCCGCCGTCGCTGACGCGCAGGCCCGGTTCCGCCACCAGCGCCTCGTCCAGCCTGTCCAGAAGCGCCTCCTGCCCGGTCAGCGCCGCGCAGGACCGGGCCACCAGGTCCGGCAGGTCGACACCCGACAGCCGGTCCGCGATCTGCCCGGCCTGCGCCAGCGCGGTGCGCACCGCTGCCAGGTCACGCGGACCGCCCCGGTCCAGCCCCAGCCGCGACAGCGCCCGGTCGACGTCAGGCACCTCTTTCAAGGCGCCGCGCAGCATGTCGGCCATCGGTCCCTCGACGCCCCAGCGCACCGCCTCCAGCCGCTCGTGGATGACTGCCAGATCGCGCGAGGGCGAGGCGACGCGCCGTTCCAGAAGGCGCGCACCGGCGGAGGTCACGGTCATGTCGATCACCGACAGGAGAGAGCCCTTGCGCCCGCCCTGCAGGCTTTCGGTCAGTTCCAGGTTGCGCCTCGTGGCCGCGTCGATCTGCAGGATGCGGCTGACCTGTTCCTGCCGAGGCGGTCGCAGCAGCGGCAGGCGGCCTTTCTGGGTGATGTCCAGGTAATCGACCAGTGCGCCCATCGCGGACAGTTCGGCCCGGTCGAAACTGCCGAAACCGGTCAGCGTCTGCACCTTGAACAGCTTGCACAGCCGCCCCTCGGCGGCGCCGGATTCGAAGCTTGCGGCGCCCAGCACCGTGGGGTCGATCCCGAGGTCGCCCAGCACCTCGCGCAGGGTGTCCTCTGTCGCGTCGGAGCACAGCAGTTCCGAGGGGGCCAGCCGGGCCAGTTCGGCGCCGATCCGCGCCCGGCCCAGGGGCATCACGTGAAACGCGCCGGTCGAGATATCCGCCCAGGCCAGCGCCCATTCCCCGCGCACGTGGCCAAGAGCGGCCAGGAAATTGTGCCGCCGTGCCTCCAGCAGCGAATCTTCGATCAGGGTGCCCGGCGTGACCAGCCGCACCACGTCGCGTTTGACCACGGATTTCGAGCCGCGTTTCTTGGCCTCTTCGGGGGTTTCCATCTGTTCGCCCACGGCGACGCGGAATCCCTTGCGGATCAGGGTCAGCAGATAGCCTTCGGCGGCATGCACCGGAACGCCGCACATCGGGATGTCGTCCCCGGCGTGTTTGCCGCGTTTGGTCAGCGCGATGTCCAGCGCCGCGCTGGCCGCCACCGCGTCGTCGAAGAACAGTTCGTAGAAATCCCCCATGCGGTAGAACAGCAGCGCATCGGGATGGTTTGCCTTGATCTCGAGGTACTGCGCCATCATCGGCGTGACAGCGGTATCCCGTGGTGTACTCTTTCCCGCGTTGTTAGCGCTCACGTAGCTTCCCCCCGGCGATTTCGCGTGACATTAAGACGGGTAAAGAGCGGGGAAAACCGCAAATTCTGCCGGATGGAGGGGACATGTCCAAAGCCAGATTCACCCGCGAAGAGGCCCTTGCCTTTCACCTCGAACCGACGCCCGGCAAATGGGAGGTGCAGGCCACCGTCCCGATGACCACACAGCGTGATCTCAGCCTGGCCTATTCGCCCGGTGTGGCCGTGCCTTGCGAGGATATCGCCGCGAACCCGGAACTGGCCTACGACTATACCAACAAGGGCAACCTCGTCGCCGTGATCTCGAACGGGACGGCGGTCCTGGGTCTGGGAAACCTTGGCGCCCTGGGGTCGAAGCCGGTGATGGAAGGCAAATCGGTGCTGTTCAAGCGCTTTGCCGACGTGAACAGCATCGACATCGAGCTGGACACCGAGGACCCGGACGAATTCTGCAAGGCGGTCAAGCTGATGGGGCCGACGTTCGGCGGCATCAACCTTGAGGACATCAAGGCGCCGGAATGTTTCATCATCGAGCAGCGGCTCAAGGAAGAGATGGACATTCCCGTCTTTCACGACGACCAGCATGGCACGGCGGTGATCTGCGCGGCGGGTCTGATCAATGCTCTGCACCTGTCGGGGAAAAAGATCGAGGATTGCCGAATTGTCCTGAACGGTGCCGGGGCGGCCGGAATTGCCTGCCTCGAGTTGATCAAGTCGATGGGCGCGCGGCACGAAAACTGCATCATGTGCGACACCAAGGGCGTGATCTACCAGGGCCGCACCGAGGGCATGAACCAGTGGAAATCGGCCCATGCGGTCGTGACCGAGGCGCGTTCGCTGGAGGATGCCATGAAAGGCGCGGACGTCTTCCTGGGCGTGTCGGCCAAGGGGGCGGTCACTCAGGACATGGTCGCCAGCATGGCCGACAACCCGGTGATCTTTGCCATGGCCAACCCCGATCCGGAAATCACGCCGGAGGACGCGCATGAGGTGCGGGTGGATGCCATCGTTGCCACCGGGCGCAGCGACTATCCCAACCAGGTCAACAACGTGCTGGGCTTTCCCTATCTCTTCCGGGGCGCGCTGGACATCCACGCCCGCGCCATCAACGACGAGATGAAGATCGCCTGCGCGCAGGCCCTGGCCGAACTGGCGCGCGAGGACGTGCCCGACGAGGTGGCGCTGGCCTATGGCAAGACGCTGACCTTTGGCCGCGACTACATCATTCCCACGCCCTTCGACCCCCGCCTGATCCACCGGATTCCGCCTGCCGTGGCCAAGGCGGGCATGGACACGGGCGCGGCGCGGCGGCCCATCGTCGACATGGAAGCCTATGAGCACATGTTGCAGACGCGCATGGACCCGACCGCCTCGATCCTGCGGTCGATCAACGCGCGGGCGCGGTCGGCGCAGGCGCGGATGATCTTTGCCGAGGGCGACGATCCGCGCGTGCTGCGCGCGGCGGTGATGTACCAGCGGTCCGGCCTGGGCAAGGCGCTGGTTGTCGGGCGCGACGCGGACGTGAAACAGAAACTCGAAGAGGCGGGCCTGCACGACGCGGTGCGCGAGCTGGAGGTGGTGAACGCCGCCAACACGCGCCACCTGGAGACCTACAAGACCTTTCTTTACGAGCGCCTGCAGCGGCGCGGCATGGACCGACAGGACATCCACCGGCTTGCGGCGCGCGACCGGCATGTCTTTGCCTCGTTGATGCTGGCGCACGGGCACGGCGATGGGCTGGTCACCGGGGCAACGCGGAAATCGGCGCATGTGATGCAGCTGATCAACCATGTGTTCGATGCCGATGCGGCGCATGGGGCCGCGGGTGTCACCGCTCTCTTGCACAAGGGGCGGATCGTGATGATTGCCGATACCCTGGTGCATGAATGGCCCAACGAGGAAGACCTGGCCACCATCGCCGAACGCGCGGCGGGCGTGGCGCGGCACCTGGGGCTGGAACCGCGTGTGGCCTTTGTCAGCTTTTCGACCTTCGGTTACCCGGTGTCGGAACGGGCCGAAAAGATGCACCTGGCGCCGCGCGTGCTGGACCGGCGCGGGGTCAGTTTCGAATACGAAGGCGAGATGACCGTGGACGTGGCGCTGAACGTCAAGGCGCAGGAGCATTACCCGTTCCAGCGCCTGACCGGCCCGGCCAACATCCTGGTGGTGCCGGCGCGGCACTCGGCCTCGATCTCGGTCAAGCTGATGCAGGAGATGGCGGGGGCGACGGTGATCGGGCCGATCCTGGCCGGTGTCGACAAGTCGATCCAGATCTGTTCGACCTCGATGACCGCGAATGACATCCTGAACATGGCGGTGCTCGCCGCCGCCAAGATCAGCTAGACAGGGCAGGGGGCGGTCGCCCGGCAAGAGACCGGCATGGGAGGTGCCTGATGACGATCTTCAATCTCGGCTCTATCAACGCGGATTTGTTCTATCATGTCCCGCACCTGCCCGCTCCGGGCGAAACCCTGGCCGCGCGGTCCTTTACCCGGGGGCTGGGCGGCAAGGGGGCCAACATGTCGGTGGCCGCCGCCCGCGCGGCGGCGCGCTGCGTACACATCGGCGCGGTGGGGGCGGATGGCGCCTGGGCAGTTGACCGGCTGATGGAATATGGGGTGTATACACAGTTTATTTCGACTGTATCCGAGGACACGGGAAACGCCCTGATCGCCGTCGATGACGCCGGAGAGAACACGATCATCCTGTATCCCGGCGCCAACCATGCCATTTCCACCGATCACCTGGCCGAGGCACTGGACGGGGCAGGGGCCTCTGACATCTTCCTGACCCAGAACGAGACCAACGCTCAGCGCGCGGCGGCGGAGCTGGCCTCGGCCAAGGGGATGCGGGTGGCCTATGCGGCCGCGCCCTTTGACGCCAAGGCGGTGCAGGCGGTTCTGCCGCTTCTGGACCTGCTGTTCTTGAACGCGGTCGAGGCGCGGCAGTTGCAAGAGGCGACCGGCCTGGCGCCCGAGGCGTTGCCGGTGCGCGACGTCATCGTGACATTGGGCGGGGACGGCGCGTGCTGGCACAACACCGACACCGGAGAAACACGGGCCTTTCCGGCTGTGGCGGTCACGCCGGTCGACACGACCGGGGCAGGGGACACCTTTACCGGCTATGTCCTTGCCGGGCTGGACCGGGGTCTGCCGATGGAACAGGCCATCGGGCAGGCGATGATCGCCGGGGCGATCATGGTCACGCGCGAAGGCACGGCGGACGTGATCCCCGACCTCCGCGACGTTCAGGACTTCGGCGGTTAAAGCGCAAAGTCATCTTCTGTCAGCCCGGTCACACCGGCGACACGGATCTCGGCCTCGGCGGCCAGGTCGGCGTCGGTGTTGAACTGCACGATGCTGGATCCGGCGGCCGTCTCGATCACCCGGATCTGGTTGGCGCCGGTAAAGGGCGCGGTGCCGACAAAGGTGAAGACACCGGGGATCATCGAGACCACGTTGATGATGTCGATCCCCTGTTCGAAATCCAGGATCTGGTCACGCTGGGCACCCAGACCGGCCTGGGCGGTGGTGCGGAACAGGAAGACATCCGCATCCTGTCCCCCGGTCAGGAAGTCGAGGCCAAGCCCGCCGGCCAGCTCATCCTCGCCATCGCGGCCGCGCAGGACGTCGGTGCCATCGCCGCCTTCCAGCACATCGTTGCCCGACCCGCCGTCCAGCGTGTCGTTGCCCTCGCCGCCGTCCAGTTCGTCGGCACCATCGCGACCGTTCAGCAGGTCGTTGCCGTTCTGGCCCCGCAGGGTGTCATTGCCCGCCTGGCCGCGCAGGATGTCGTTGTCATCGCCGCCTTCCAGGACGTCGTCGTCGCTGCCCCCGTCCAGCGTGTCGTCCCCGATGCCGCCATACAGGCTGTCGCTGCCCGCCTGACCGACCAGAACGTCGTTGCCATCGTCCCCCGAGATCAGGTCGTCGCCCGCGTTGCCGTTGAGGGTGTCATTGTCGCTCTGTCCGCGCAGGTCGTCGTCTCCGTCGCCGCCAAAGGCGATGTCGTCGCCCGATCCCGCGCTCAACGTGTCGTTGCCGCCGCGCCCGATCAGCAGGTCGTCGTCGTTGCCGCCCGACAGGAAATCGGGAAAGTTGCCACCCTTGAGCGTGTCGTTCCCGTTGCCGCCGCTGACCGTTCCGGAAAAGTTCGCCTGGACAACCTGACCTGTGCCCATGCCGTCATAAAGATCGAAACCGTCGCCAAGGTTGACGGTGCCGGTGATCGTCCCGGTGTTGATCATGCGGTCGTTTTCATTGCTGAACTCGATCTGGGCCGACATGCCGTTCTTGCCGATGATCGTTCCGTGGTTGACGAAGACCCCCGGAAGGAAGGCGCTGCTGGTGGTGGCAAAGATGATGCGATCCACCGCGAGTGTGCCCAGGTTGGTCAGGCGACCGCCGGAATCGGACGACAGGTCCAGTATAGAACCGCGCATCTCTCCGTAGTTCACGATGATCGCGTTCGACAGGTCGCCGCCGCCGGGCAGCAGATCGCCCAGTCGCGTTGCGCTCATCAATCCGTGGTTCACCACCTGCAGGTCCACCGAGGATTGCGCGCCTGAGGGGTCGATCACGTCATCGGCGGCGATCACGTTGCCATAGTTGTAGATGTGCAGCCGCGCCCCCGGCTCTGACGAGGGCGTATCCAGGACAAAGGCGCTGTCGATACCGGCCTGGATGGTGCCGTTGTTGACGATCTCGGCGTAGGCTGTGTTGATCTGGACCGTCCCGAAAAGATCGCCGTTGTTGAAAAGCCGCGTCTGGGTCGACGAACCATCGGCCATCTGCACCGCGACGGCGCTGGGAGTGACCTGTATGCCTTCGAGAATTGTCAGCGTGTCGCCATTGGTGGCGGTCACGGTCGCGCTGGTATCGGTGGTCTGGAAAATCTGGGCCATGAAATCCTGTCCTGTCGCGTCAATGCTTGTGTCTACAACCAGACTGTCTAGCGCATGGCCCGAAATCTTCAATGATACCAAGGGGGCGTGCAGCGCCCCCTGGCTCGTGTGCCCAATGTCACAGCACGAAATCATCCGCCGTCAGCCCGGT
>NZ_JARAMO010000043.1:0-71528 GCF_028807275.1 Mameliella sp. AT18 | reverse complement strand
GACCGAAGGGAGACGGGGGCAGCGCCCCCACTACACTGTCCGCAGGTTGCCCTCGGCATCGACCAGTAGCACGCGGATTTCCCCGGGCGTCTCTGCCTTGACCCGTCGCACTTCGTCCAGGTCGGCAAAGACCAGCGCCGTGGACAGCCCGTCAGCCAGCGCGGCAGAGCCTGCCTCGACGCTCACCGTCGACCAGTGCGGCGCGGCCTCTCCCAGCGGGTCCAGGATATGGCCCATGTCGCCCAGCATCAGCGCCGAGGGGCTGGAGGTTGCAATGGCGCGGTTCCTCAGGTCCCGTGTCGTGACGAGGCCCGCGTCCGGATCGGAAATGCCGACCCTCCACGGCCCGCCCAGCCCGCGCATCTCTCCGACCTGCACCAGGGCGCGTTCAAAGCCGTTCTCTTCCAGCACCCCGGACACCAGGTCGGTGGCAAAGCCCTGCGCGATCCCGTTCAGGGTCAGGGACTGGCCCGGCGCCAGTGCGATCCGGTCCACCGAGGCGCGAACGCGCTGCCAGCCGATGGCACGCCGCGCCGCCGTGACGTCACCGCCACCGGCCAGCGCCTGCCAGAGCGGTTGCACCGTCGGGTCGAACCGGCCCCGCGTCATCCGGTGCATTTCTCCCACCAGTCCCATGAGAAAATGTATGTTTGGCGAGGGCCAGGGCAGCTCGCCGTCGCGGTTCAGCCGCGACAGGGACGATGCGGGATCGTACAGGCTGAACTCCGCCTCGATCTCTTGCAGCAGGGCGGTGCAGGTGGTCAGCGCGGCCTCGGTCTGCGCAACCGGGCCAAACAGCGTGATCGACACCTCGGCGCCCAGCGCCTGCCCGGTCCAGCGGCGCCCTTCGGCGGCCACCCCCCGGGGAACAAGCGCCATCGCCGCGCTGATGGTTAGAAATCGCCGCCGTTTCATGCCGCCCTCTTTCTTTCGCGCGCCTTCAGCACCAGTGGCACACATTGCGCTGCATCGTCGTGGATCTTCACGCAATCGAGGCAGCCAAAGCATTCGGCATAGTCGATCTGGCCCGACCTGGGGATCGCCTGGTACTTGCATCGGACGGAACATAGCTGGCAGGGGCTGCCGCATTCCGCGCGGCGCGCGATCCAGTCGCGCCCCCGCAGCAGCCCGCCCAGCGCCATCAGCGCGCCCAGCGGACAAAGATAGCGGCAGAACCCCTTGAACAGAACCGCCGACAGCACCAGTAGCCCCACCGCATAGGCGACATAGTACCATTCGCGGATGAAATAGGTGGTCACGGCGGTCTTGAAGGGTTCCACCTCTGCCGCCGTGTCCAGTGCGTCCGGCGCCACGAAGATCAGCGCCACCAGCCCGGCCAGCACCAGGTATTTCACCCGTTTCAGCCGGCTGTCCCAGCGTGGGGACACCGTCACCTCGGGGAGGCGTAGCAAGCGGCCAAGGTGATGGGCAAATTCCTGCATCGCGCCAAAGGGACAGAGCCAGCCACAGAACAGCGCGCGCCCCCAGAGGACAAAGCCCAGGATCGCCGCCGCCCAGACCAGCAGCGAAAAGGGATCGTAGAGCAGGAAGGCATAACTGCCGCCCTCCCAGGCGGTGCGGATCACCCCGATCACCGTCACGATGGACAGTTGTCCCTGTCCCCACCAGCCGACAAAGCCGGTCATGACCGCAAGGATGCCCAGCCGGACCGGCGTGAACCCGGCCAGCCCCGCCAAAGCCGACTGCCGCCAGAACAGCACCGGCATTAGCACCGCCAGCCCCAGCGCCAGGGCGATCAGGTCCGCCTGCCGCTCTCGCAGTGCCGCCCGCCAGGGGGGCAGCGACCGGGGCGCCTCGGCGCGGGCAAAAAAGCGGGCGTCCGTCGACTGGGTCGAGGACAGCGTCACGCTGCCCACCTGCGGCATGAAGGACCCGTGCGCGCGCACTGCCTCGACATGCAGGGTCCAGGGTTCTGTCGGATCAAAGCCCAGCCGCCGGTCGGTGCGCAAGATCATCGCGGTGCCCTCTTGCAGGGTGTCCGGCAGGTCGGCGCGCAGGGAAAACAACAGGTCGCTGTCGCGCAGGGCGACGGGCAGGCCGAACTGTTCCGCGCTGACGAGGTCGGGCGCGGTGTTGCGCACGAATTCTTCGGTGATCAGCCCGTGCCGCCCGGTTTCGACCAGCAGGATGGGTTCCGCATGGTCCGAGATCGTCAGGAAGGCCTGCAATTCGGCCAGAGACTCCGCGTCCAGAACCGCCCGTGCGATCGAGGGCGGGCCGATGTCCACGATCCAGAGGTCCAGGTAGGCGCCTTCGGGGTCGTCCTGTGCCTCTGGATCGTCATCCTCCCAGAGCGTCCCGGCAAAGGCCGCGTTCACCTCGGCATTGCTCACGCGGTGGCGGGTCGCCAGCCCCTGCGCCACCAGGTCGTCCCATGTCAGGGCCTCGTCCACCGCGGGATCGGGATAGGCGGGCGGGCCGCTGGACACGCCCTGCATCTTTTCCCGCGCCACCTGCAGGGTGGCGGCCAGGATGGATTCATGTGCGATCCGCACGCTGGCCGTCGCCTTTGTCACCCCGTCCAGGTAGACCAGCGCGCTGCTGCCCTGCGTTTCGCCATAGGGGGTGCCCACGACCATCGGGGCAGAGATCGAATGCCCCCGGTACTGGGTAAAGAACTGTTCAAAGGCAGCCTGACCGAGGCCAGAGACGAAGATCGGCTCGTTGTGGTCGATCAGCTGCACGTCGACGAACCGGCCTTCGAGGTCCAGCATCACAAGGACGTTGATCGCCGCACCGGAAAAGCCGGGCAGGGGAGCCAGGGGCTCGGTCTCGAAGATGTAACCGGCGGTCTGGCCGCCGGCGTTTTCCAGCGTCCAGACACCCTTGTCGTTGACGGGCGCCCCCAGCAGGAAGGGCGGTATGACCCGCTCCGCCAGTGCCTCGCGGCTCAGCATCTCTGCCCGGGCGGTGCCGGTGAGCAGGCAGAGACAGGCCAGGATGCAGAGGATCGCGCGCATGGGCGAGACCCTAGGCCCGGCCCGGGCGCCCCCCTATGCGACCTTGGTCCAATAGGGGGCGCCTGACGCAATGGTGATCCATCTACGACCTTAGGCGCAGTGATCCGCCCGCGCCCGTCATGCTAGCCTTTGTGTCATGGTACGACAGGGAGGGTCCGCCATGTTCATCCGAACCGCGCTTGCCGCGCTGATCGCCGTTGCGGGCAGTGCTGCCGCCGCTTTGGACGATCCGCAAACCGTGCTGCAGGATCCGATGGGATCGGGCATGTGGAACTACCACCAGAAAGGGCTGTTGGGCGATCCCGCCGACATCCGTTTCGACGACCGGGTGGTGCTGCGCGCGCCGACCTCTGCCGAGGACAGCCTGAACGTCCCCCTTCTGGTCGATGCCACGGCGATCCCCGACGTGAAACGTATCGTGGTCAGCGCCGACTATGGCCCCATCCCCCACATCCTGACCTATTACCCCGAACAGGCCGAAGCCAAGCTGGCCCTGCGGTTCAAGATCGACCAGGCCACGGCCATCCGCGCCAGCGTCGAGACCCATTCCGGCAGCTGGCACATCGGGTCGACCTATATCGACGCGGCGGGGGGCGGCTGTACCGCACCCGCCCATGCCTATGCCAGCGACGACTGGGAGGAAAAGCTGGGAGAGGTACACGGGCGGCTCTGGTCCGCCTCGGGGCGCGCCCGGCTGGTGGTGGATCACCCGATGGACACCGGGCTGGCCGATGGCATCCCCGTGTTCATCATCGAGGACCTGTCATTGCAGGATGAGGACGGCACCCCGCTGGCGCGGCTGGAACTGCACGAGCCGGTGAACGAGGACCCTGCCTTTACCTTCTATTTCGACGCGGGTGCGTTGCCCGCCTCGGTCAAGGTCATGGGCCGCGACAACAACGGCAACCGCATTCGCGGTGTCCTGAGCGAGGGCGAACTGAACTGATGCTGACCCGCCGTTCCGCCCTTGGCCTGCTGGCAAGCCTGCCGCTGGCCCCGCGTGCCTTTGCCCAGTCCCGTCTCAGCTATGACCTGACCGCCAAGCCGCTGGCCGATGGAATATGGATGGTCGAAGGGGCGACCGATTACTTCTCGATGGAAAACGGCGGCGCCATCGTCAACATCACCCTGATGAAGGGCGATAGCGGGCTGATCCTTGTCGATACCGGGTCATCCCGCCGCTATGGCGAGGCGCTGAACACGCTGGCGCGCAGCCTGGATATTCGCGGTATTTCCACCGTAGTGAACACCCATCACCACCCGGACCATTTCTTTGGCAACCAGGTCTTTGCCGACAGGCCAATTCATGCGCTGGGCGGCACCCGGCAGGCGGCCTTGGACGAGGGCGACGCCTTTGCCGACAACATGTACCGCCTGTTGGGTGACTGGATGCGCGGGACCGAAGTGGTGCCGCCCAGCGACGTGATCGCGGGCGGTGACCTGAGGCTGGACGGGCGCGATTTCCTGGCTCTGCCGCTGGGCGGGCACACCAGTGCGGATCTGGCCCTGATGGATCGCCGCAGCGGCACGCTGGTGGCCGGGGATCTTGTCTTTTACAACCGCGCGCCCACGACGCCCAGCGCCGATCTGCCGCGCTGGCAACAGGCGCTGGACGCGCTGCAGGCGGCAAAGCCCGCGTTGGTCATTCCCGGTCATGGCCCGGCGGACCCGACAGGGGACTCCATCACCCAGACCCGCGACTACCTCTCTTGGCTGGACCGCACCCTGCGGGAAGGTGCCCGCGCGGGCTTGGACATGGTGGAGCTGATGGAAACGCCCCTGCCAAACCGCTTTGCCGGGATGGGCGCGCAGCCGCAGGAATACCAGCGGTCGGTCGCGCATCTCTTTCCGGGGATCGAGCGCGAGGAACTGCCGCGCGGCAACTGATCGGACGGTGTAGGATGGGGTTTCCAACCCCATTGCCGCGCTCAGTCGACATCCACAGCCACCGGGTCGACCGGCGCCAGAGCGCCTCCGATATCCAGCCAGCCATCTGTCCCCAGCCGGAACCAGTAGACGCGGGTGTACCCCAGATCCGCGATCCGCTGCGCCGCGTTCCAGCTCATCCAGCAATCCGCCACGCAGTAGACCAGCAGCGCCCGCGCCCGGTCGCCCGCCGTCATCCGTGTGAGGTTGTCCTCCAGGTAGCGCTGCATGATGTCGGACAGCCGCCCGCGCCCGACCTCTGGCAGCCAGACCGCGCCGGGCAGCGACAGCCGCTGTTCCGATACCAGCCAGGTCCCTTCCAGCTCGTCAAAGCGTGACTGCTGCGCGGCAAAGACATCCAGCGCCAGCGCACCCTCCGCCAGCAATGACCGCGCCTCTTGAGGCGTGACCAGCACGGCGGGCGCGGGAATGTCATCCGGCGTCGGCGCCCGCTGGCGGCCGATGCGATAGCCGGTTTCCGGATCGAACAGCTCGGGCCGGCGGGCCTGATGTTCGGCGTAGGGGGCGGCGGCAAGGGGGGCTGCGCAGATCAGGACCAGCAGGAAAAACAGGCGTTTCATGGTGACAGGATAGGCCGGTCGCCGCCGCTGCGAAACCCGCCCTTGCCATCCGCGTCCCGAGACGGGAAAACAGCCGCGCGCCCCGGCGTGCACAGGCATTTGACAAGGCAAGGATAGTGAAGATGGCCCCCAAATTCGGCACAAGCGGCCTGCGCGGCCTGGTGGTGGAGCTGACAGAGGAGCTGGTGCGCGATTACGTTACCGCCTTTCTCTGCGCCTGCCCCTACGGGGACGCCGTGCACGTCGGTCGTGACCTGCGCCCCTCCTCGCCGCAGATCGCGGAATGGGTCATCGCCGCCGTGCGCGATGCGGGCGTCGATGCGGTCGACTGCGGCGTGGTGCCGACGCCCGCGCTGGCGCTGTCATCGCTGGAGGCAGGGGCCGGCGCCGTCATGGTCACCGGCAGCCACATCCCCGCCGACCGCAACGGGCTGAAGTTCTACGTCCCCACCGGGGAAATCTCGAAGGAGGACGAGGTCCGTATCAACGCGGCGCTGGGAGGAGCCCTATCCGGCGCTCCCGGTGCCCTGTCCACCGCCGATGCTGGTGCCGCCTATGTCGCCCGCTACACGCAGGCCTTTGGCCGCGAGGCGCTGGCGGGCCTGCGCGTCGGCGTCTACCAGCACAGTTCGGTCGCCCGCGACATCATGGTCGAGGTGGTCGAGGCGCTGGGCGCCACCGCGCTCCCCATCGCGCGCTCGGACACGTTCATCCCCGTCGACACCGAGGCGCTTGACCCGGAGACCAGGAAACTCTTCGCTGGCTGGTTCGCAGATCATCGTCTGGATGTCCTCATCTCCACCGATGGCGATGCCGACCGGCCGATGCTGGTGGATGACTCGCAACAGGTGGTGCCCGGTGACGTGCTGGGTGCCGTGACCGCCCGGGCGCTTGGCGCGCGGGTGCTCTGCACCCCGGTCTCGTCGAACACGATGATCGAGGCCGAGGGCGGCTTTGACTTCGACGCCATCCACCGCACGAAGATCGGCTCGCCCTTCGTCATCGCCGCGATGGAAGAGGCGCTGCGGGACAATCCCGCCGCCCGTGTCGCGGGCTACGAGGCCAACGGCGGCTTCCTGCTGGGGTTCGAGGCGGATGGCCCTTCGGGCAGGCTGGCCCCGCTGATGACCCGCGACTGCCTGCTGCCGATCCTCGCGCCCCTCTGCGCCGCCCGCGCCGCGGACAAACCGCTGTCCGCCCTGCTGGACGCCTTGCCGCCGCGCTTCACCGCCGCCGACCGTATCCAGGGGATCGAATCGGAAATCTCGAAGGCCTTTATCGCGTCGCTTTCAGGCGATGCCGCCGCGCGCGCCGCTTTCTTTGCGGACACAGGTGAGATTGCGGAGGTGGACGAAACAGACGGGTTGCGTGTCACCTTTGCCACCGGTGACGTGGTCCACCTGCGCCCCTCCGGCAACGCGCCCGAATTCCGCTGCTATGCCGAGGCGAGCACACGCGAGACTGCCTCGGCGCTGGTGGAGAGCTACCTGGCGAAACTGGGCGAGACGCTCTCTGCCTGAGCGACCGCCCGGACCGGACCGTCGCAGGGGTATTTTTGCCAAGAAGAAGCATGATCCGGTGTTTCTTCTTGGTCTCAAATACCCAATCCGACCCTGACGCCTTTGTGTGACCGTGACGTCAGGCCCCCTTGGTCAAGGCATCCACGGCCGCGAGCCCCTTGAGAAGCCGGGCGAGGTCATCGACGGGGACCATGTTCGGGCCGTCGCTGGGGGCACTGTCGGGGTCTTCATGCGTTTCGATGAAGACGGCCGCGCAACCCACGGCGACGGCGGCGCGGGCGAGGGGTTCGACGAACTGGCGTTGTCCGCCCGAAGAGGTGCCTTGCCCGCCCGGCAACTGCACGGAATGGGTGGCGTCGAAGACCACGGGGTAGCCGGTTTCGGCCATGATCGGCAGCGACCGCATGTCCGAGACCAGCATGTTGTAGCCAAAGCTGGCGCCGCGCTCGCAGAGCAGGATCTTCTCGTTCCCGGTCGAGGCGATCTTGGCTGCGACGTTCGCCATGTCCCAGGGGGCAAGGAACTGGCCCTTCTTGACGTTAATCGCAGCGCCGGTTTCACCGGCGGCCAGTAGCAGGTCGGTCTGGCGCGACAGGAAGGCGGGGATCTGCAGCACGTCCACCGCAGAGGCCACGACCGAACATTGCTCCGGTCCGTGCACGTCGGTCAGCACTGGCACGCCGAATTCCTTGCGGATGGTGGACAGGACGCGCAGGCCCTCCTCCATGCCGATCCCGCGCTTGCCGGACAGGGACGAACGGTTGGCCTTGTCGTAGCTGGCCTTGAAGATCCAGTTCACGCCCGCCGCTTCTGCTGCCTCGGCGATGCGCTCCGCCAGCATTCGGGCGTGGTCCAGGCTCTCGATCTGGCATGGGCCCGCGATCAGGGTGAAGGGGGCGGCGTTGGACACCGTGTAGGTGCCGATGGACACATCCGTCATGCGATGCCTTCCTTTTCAAGGACGCCCTCGATCCGGGCCACGTCCACGGGGTTGTTGAGTTCCCAGAACACCCGGCCCCGCGCCTCGACCGGCACGCAGGTTACTGGCACGCCGTTTTCAAGGAAGCGCAGCTGTTCCAGGCCCTCAGCCTTTTCCAGCGGGCCCTCGTTCCAGCCCATATAGGCGTTCAGCGCCGCGGGCCGATAGGCGTAGACGCCGACATGGTGCCAGACCTCGGGCGGGCGCTCCAGCGAGGCCACGAAGGGCAGTACTTCTTTCGAGAAGTAGAGCGCGGTGCCATCGGCGCGCGTCACGGCGGTTGTGCCGCCGACGCGGCCATTCTGGCGGTCGGTGACAAAGTTGGCCAGTGTCTCGGCATCGCAGCGCAGGATCGGCGTTGCCATCTGCACGGCAGGGTCCTGCATGCGGTCGATCAGTGCCTCGACGAACCAGGGCGGGGTGAGCGGTGCATCGCCTTGCAGGTTCACCACGCAGTCGGGGGTCTGAGACAGTTGCGCCACCCCTTCGGCGCAGCGTTCGGTGCCGTTGCGGGCGCTTTCCGAGGTCATCAGCACCTCGGCGCCGAACCCGCGCGCGGCCTCGGCGATGCGGGCGTCATCGGTCAGCACATAGACAGCATCGGCGCCCTTGACCGATTGCGCCGCTTCCCAGCTGCGCCGGATCAGCGATTTTGCTTCGCCCGTCGCGCCCTTGAGCTTGACCAGCGGCTTGCCGGGGTAGCGGGTCGAGGCATAGCGGGCGGGGATGAAGATGACCGCGCTCATGCCACACCTGCTCGCAGCGCGTCATGGATGTGCAGGAGGCCGACAAGCCGATCCTCCTCGGTGACCAGCAGCACGGTGCGTTTCGTCGTGTTCATGATGCCCAATGCCTCGATCAGGAGCGTGTCGGGGGCGGTGACCAGCGGTCCGCGCGTGGCGACCTCGCCGGCACGGCGCTCCATCAGCCCCTCCATGTTGCGGCGCAGGTCGCCGTCAGTGATGATGCCTGTCAGGCGCCCGTCCTCGACCAGGGCCGCGACGCCGAATCCCTTCTGGCTCATGACCAGCAGCGTCTCGGACATCGGCGTATCGGCGCCAACGACGGGCAGCTCTTCGCCCCGGTGCATCACGGCGGAGACCCGCAGCAGTTGCGCCCCCAGCGTGCCGCCCGGGTGAAAGGCGGCAAAGCTGGCCCGGTCGAAGCCGCGGTGCTGCATCATCGCCACCGCAAGCGCATCGCCGAGGGCCATCGCCATCGTCGTGGACGTGGTGGGCGCCATGCCAATGGCGCAGGCCTCGGGCGCGTCGGGCATCAGCAGGACGTGATCGGCGGCGCGGGCCAGGGTGCTGTCCGCCCCCTTCGTCATGGCCACCAGCGGCACCGAGAAGCGCGCGCAATGGGCGATCATGTCGGCCAGTTCCTTTGTCTCGCCGGAATTGGAAATCAGGATCACCGCGTCGGCGGGCGTGATCATGCCAAGGTCGCCGTGGCTGGCCTCACCCGGATGGACGCCCTGCGCGGGCGTCCCGGTCGAGGCGAAGGTGGCGGCGATCTTGTTGGCGACATGACCGGACTTGCCCATGCCCGAGACGATCACGCGCCCCTGCACCTGCAACAACCGCGTCACGACGGCATCGAAACTGTCCGGCAGTTCATCGCCCAGGCGCGCCAGCGCCGCGCTTTCGGTGGCAAGGACGGTGCGGGCGACCGCGGAGGGGCTGTCTGTCATGCGGCTCTGCTCGGGTAACATTCTGCCGCCTGCCTTAGCGGCTCTGCGAAAGCTTGTCCAATCGCGCAACAGTTTGCCGCTCTGCAAGGGGTCCGCGTTGACATTTCCCCGGACTCGCCCGCATGACGGCGGCATTGGATACCAGGCTAGGGATCGCCAAAATGAAGATTGCCATGATCGGAACGGGCTACGTCGGCCTCGTCTCCGGAGTTTGCTTTTCGGATTTCGGTCACGAAGTTGTTTGTGTCGACAAGGACCCCCGCAAGATCGAGATGCTGGAGCGCGGCGAAGTCCCGATTTACGAGCCGGGGCTGGACGTGCTGATGCACAAGAACGTCGAGGCCGGGCGGCTCAGCTTTACCCTGGACCTGGCCAGCGCAATTGATGGCGCCGACGCGGTCTTTATCGCCGTGGGCACCCCGACGCGCCGGGGCGATGGCCACGCTGATCTGACCTACGTCATGGCCGCGGCCGAGGAAATCGCGAAGGCTGCCAAGGACTACGTGGTGATCGTGACCAAGTCGACCGTGCCCGTGGGCACCAACCGCAAGGTCAAGGAAACGGTCGCCGCCGCCAACCCGGCGCTTGATTTCGACGTCGCCTCGAACCCCGAGTTCCTGCGTGAAGGCGCCGCGATCGACGATTTCATGAAGCCCGACCGCGTGGTCGTGGGCGTGGAAACCGACCGCGCCGCCGCCGTGATGGCCGAGATCTACCGCCCGCTCTACCTGCGTGATTTCCCCATCGTCACCACCGACCTGGAATCGGCGGAGATGATCAAATACGCGGCCAATGCCTTCCTCGCGACCAAGATCACCTTCATCAACGAGATCGCGGCACTGTGCGAAAAGGTCGGCGCCGACGTGAAATCGGTGTCCAAGGGCATGGGCATGGACGGCCGCATCGGCAACAAGTTCCTGCACGCCGGTCCGGGTTACGGCGGTAGCTGTTTCCCCAAGGATACCAAGGCACTGGCCCGCATCGGGCAGGAACACGCCTCGCCCATCTCGATCGTCGAGACGGTCATCAAGGTCAACGAGGACGTCAAGCGCCGCATGCTCGACAAGCTGAGCGACCTTTGCGATGGCCGGTTCAACGGCAAGACGGTCGCCGTGCTGGGCGTGACCTTCAAGCCCAACACCGACGACATGCGCGATGCGCCCTCGCTGACCATCGTGCCTGCCCTTGTGGGCGGCGGCGCCAAGGTCCGGGTGGTCGATCCGCAGGGCAAGCGCGAAGGCGAACAGCTGCTGCCCGGTGTCAGCTGGATGGATGATCCCTATGCCGCCGCCGAAGGCGCCGACCTGCTGGTGATCCTGACCGAGTGGAACGAGTTCCGGGCGCTGGACCTGTCGCGCATCGCAGGCAGCATGGCGCAGGCCCGCATGGCCGATCTGCGCAACATCTATGCTCCTGCCGACGCAGAGGCTGCCGGTTTCACCGGATATGAGAGCATCGGGCGCGCTGGCTACACTGGCTGATCCTTTCGATTGATCCTGAAACGCCGCCCTGTCCAGGGGTGGCGTTTCTTTATGCACGTCGCGGTTGTTTGGCGCCTGGCACTTGTTGCTTGTCGGCCACAGGCGCGGCGCCAAGGCGGGCCGGGTAGAGCTGCTCACACTGTGCATGGCTTTGCGCAACCCCGCCCGTCGATTACACTTTCCGAAAAAATGACAAGAGGCAGAGCAGGCATGGGAACGGGCTATCGCGGCACGTTCGTCATCTCCTGGGCGCAGACGGAAATCGACGGGGTGCGGGATGCGCCCGAACCGGCATTGCAGGTCGGGGCCGCATGGTCCTGGTCCGGAGAGCCGGTCCGGGTGGACGGTCCGGCGTCCCTCCTTCCGCTGGGCGAGAGGGCGGACCCGGGCGAAGACATCAGACCACGCGCGGCGCGCATGGTGCGTCGGCTGGTGGGCGCTGCCCTGGCGGCGGAACGTCCCCGGGGGGCTGACCTGCGCGAGGCCGGGCAAGATGCGCCCGGTGGCGACTCGACCTTTGTCGTGACGGACGGGCGCAAGGGCTATACCGTGACGCTGATCCCGGTGGGGCCACATGTGCCGCCCTTGCTGATGTGTCTGGATGAACTGCCGCCCGCCGGTGTCGATCTCTGGGTGGTGCACCATGTCCGCTCAGCGCAGACACTGGCCGCCAGGTCCGACCCGGGCGGCGTGATCTGTTTCACGCCCAGGACACGCATCCTGACGCCGCGCGGGCCGGTGCCGGTCGGTCTGCTGTGCGAGGGCGACCTGGTGCAGACCAAGGACAGCGGTGCCCAGCCGATCTGCTGGATCGGCAGCCGCCGGATGTCCGGTGCCCGTCTCTTTGCCATGCCTGCGCTGCGCCCGATCCGGGTGCGGGCCGGCGCGCTGGGGCTGGGCCAGCCCAACAGCGATATCCTGGTCTCTCCGGATCACCGCATGGTGGTGCGCGGTGCGCCCGCGCAGGCGCTGTTCAACACGCCCGAGGTGCTGGTAACGGCGCGGGACTTGGTCGATGGCAAGGGTGTGGTGCAGGACAGCACCGTCAAGGAGGTGACCTATGTCCACCTTCTCCTGCCCCGGCACGAGGTGCTCTTTGCCGATGGGGTCGAGACCGAGAGCTTTCACCCGGCGAACACGGCGCTCACCTCGTTGGATGCCGAGGATCGCAAGCGCCTGTTGCAGACCCTGCCGGGCGTGGCCTCGAACCCGCAGGGCTATGGCGCCTATGCGCGGCGCAACCTCTCGGCCTCCGAGGCGGCGATCCTGTTGCACGAGGCGGCCTGAGACGGTCCGCGTGACCCCGTCCCGGGCTTGCCCGGGACCTCGGGCCGCTAGCATACGCCCGTCGCCATGGCGTGCTCACTCGCGGATTTCTTCCAGTCCCACACCCCAAAGCGCGGTCTTGTCGACCCAGCCCCGATAACCATCGGCGGTCAGGCGGCACCAGTCCGGCCCGCAATCGCCCAGCCGCGCGATCACCCCCAGTTCCAGCCGGGCCACCACCACGCTGTCCGGGTCGGGACGGCGGTAGAGGCTCAGCATGTCCTGTTCCACGATCACCGTGCGGGCGCCCGACAGCAAAGAGTAATGCACCCAGCCGCCGGCGCCGTCCCGGTCGCGGACCCGGCGCCAGTGGCCGTGTTCGGCGGTGATTTCCAGCGGCATTCCGCGCCGCTTGTAGACCCAGTCGATCCGGTGCGTCAGCGAAGGCCCCCGACGGACATTGCCCTCGGACGCCTTGAGCGAGACGAAACGCGGCAGCGGCAGGTTCGTCACCGGCCCCCGGTCTTGCCCCGCCGTGCCGGGACCGGCCAGAATCAGCAGCGCCACCGCCGCGGCGATCGCTTGTTTGAACATGGTTTTCAGGTCCTGCTCAGTTTTTCCGGCGGGGTTCTTGTGCCCCGTCCTTTCCTGTCGCAGTCTACCGCCCGTGGGACCCGCAGGGGAAGTTTGGGGAGAGGCTGAATGCCATCAAAACGTCTGAGTGTTGTCGTGACGCGACGCTTGCCCGAAGTGGTCGAGACACGGCTCACCGAGTTGTTCAACGCGAAACTGCGTGCCGATGACACGCCGATGACCCGTGGCGAACTGATCGACGCGGTGCAGGAGGCCGACGTGCTGGTGCCCACGCTGACCGACCGGATCGACGCCGGGCTGATCGGCCAGGCGGGCGAACGGCTGAAGCTGATCGCCAATTTCGGCGCGGGATTCGATCACATCGACGTTTCCACCGCGCGCTCGCGCGGCATCCTCGTCTCGAACACGCCGGGTGTGGTGACAGAGGACACCGCCGACATGGTCATGGCGCTGATGCTGGGTGTGACCCGGCGCATCCAGGAGGGTCTGACCGTCATGCAGGGCGGCGACTGGGCTGGCTGGGCGCCCACCGCTTTGCTGGGCCAGCGCCTGGGCGGGCGCCGCCTGGGCATCCTGGGCATGGGCCGCATCGGCCAGGCGGTCGCGCGGCGCGCCGCGGCCTTCGGGATGCAGGTGCATTACCACAACCGCCACCGCCTGCGCCCCGAGACCGAAGAGGCGCTGGAGGCCACCTATTGGGAAAGCCTCGACCAGATGGTGGCGCGGATGGACATGATCAGCGTGAACTGTCCGTCGACGCCCAGCACCTACCACCTGCTGAACGCCCGGCGCCTGCAACTGATGAAACCCAGCGCGGTGATCGTGAACACCTCGCGCGGGGAGGTCATCGACGAGAACGCGCTGACCCGGATGCTCAAGGCCGGGCAACTGGCCGGTGCGGGGCTGGACGTCTACGAACATGGTATCCAGGGCAACCCCGAGCTGCGCAACATGCCCAACGTGATGATGCTGCCGCATATGGGATCGGCCACCGAAGAAGGGCGGATCGAGATGGGCGAAAAGGTCATCATCAACATCAAGACCTTCGATGATGGTCACCGTCCGCCGGACCAGGTCGTGCCCGCGATGCTGTAGGGCGCCCATCCGCCGCATGGACTTGGGGTGGCCCGCCGCGCATCAGGCGGGGGCGGATACCAATCGGAAAGGCCCCCGCCATGACCCAATGCGCGCTTTGCAAGGCCGAGGAGGCCACGCCCCTTGCGGTGGCCCCGCGAGCCGATGAGGTGGCCCTTTGTGCGACCTGCCGCGCAGGTGTGGAAAACGGGCCCGAGGACGGCCCGCACTGGCAATGCCTGAACGAGGCGATCTGGAGCACGGAACCCGCCGAACAGGTCCTGGCCTGGCGGCTGCTGAACCGGCTGAACGCGGCCTGGGCGCGGGACCTGCTGGACATCGCCTACCTTGAACCCGATGTGCTGGACTGGGCGCAGGCCGAGGCCGCGCCTGCCGAGAGTGTCGTTCACCGCGACTGCAACGGTGCGGTCCTGTCGGACGGGGACACGGTGACGCTGATCAAGGCGCTGCCGGTCAAGGGGGCCGGGTTCACCGCCAAGCAGGGGACGGCGGTGCGCAAGATCTCGCTGGAGCCGGACAACGCAGACCATATCTCGGGCCGGGTCGAAGGACAGCGGATCGTGATCCTGACGAAGTACGTCAAGAAGGCCTAAGATTGCTCACCCGCACATCAGGCCTATCCCCGACTCGTTTCTACTGATTGACTGCCGGTTAGTAGACGCAACCAGGGAGTGTGTATGATGAGGATTGCGCAGATAGCCACGCTGTTGATGCTGACGGCGGGTGCGGGGCTGGCACAGCAAAGCACGGATACCGTCGCCCCCGAGGCGGCCACGGTGGATGGCGGCGGCTTTGCCGCCTTGTCGCCAGAGGTCGCCGCAGCGCTGGAGGCCAAGGAGGCCGGTCAACCGGTCAAGGCGCAGACATGGATGGTGGCGGCGGCCAACCCGCATGCCGTGCAGGCCGGGGCCGAGGTGCTGCGCGCCGGCGGCACGGCGGCGGATGCCATGATCGCCGTGCAGACGGTGCTGGGGCTGGTCGAGCCGCAAAGCTCGGGCATCGGCGGCGGGGCCTTTCTGGTCTGGCACGACGGCGAAACGGGCGAGATCACCACGCTGGACGGGCGGGAAACCGCACCTTTCGCAGCCACGCCCACCCTGTTCCAGACGGCGGATGGCGAGCCGATGGGATTCTGGGACGCGGTGATCGGGGGCCGTTCTGTCGGCGTGCCGGGCACGCCCGCGCTGATGCAGACCGCGCATGAGAAATGGGGCAAGTCCGACTGGGCCGGGCTGTTCGATGCGGCCACGCGGCTGGCGGACGAGGGGTTCGAGGTCTCTCCCCGTCTCAGCCAGCTGGTGCTGGCCAATGTCCCCGCGCTGACCCGCTACGAGCCTTCCGCCAACTACTTCCTGCCGGACGGCATACCGCCCGTGGCCGGGACCGTGCTGAAAAACCCGGACTATGCCAATGTCATGCGCCGCATGGCCAGTGAAGGCGCGCAGGTGATCTACCAGGGTGAGATCGCGCAGGACATCGTCGACACGGTGCGCGGGTTCGAGCCCAACCCCGGCGTCATGAGCCTTGCCGACCTCGCCGCCTACGAGGTCAAGGAACGCCCGGCGGTCTGTGCGCCGTTCCGGGGGCTGGAAGTCTGCGGTATGGGCCCGCCCTCGTCCGGTGCGCTGACCGTGGGGCAGATCCTGGGGATGCTGGATGCCTCCGATCCAGGTGCCGCGGATGATCCGCAGACCTGGCGCAAGATCGGCGATGCCTCGCGCCTCGCCTTTGCCGACCGGGGCCGCTACATGGCGGACAGCGATTTTGTCCCGATGCCGACCGACGGGCTGGTCGATCCGGCTTACCTGGGCGAACGCGCGCGCCTGCTGGAAGGCGACGATGCCCTTCCGGAAGTGGCGCCGGGGATGCCGGCTTGGGATCACGCGATGCTCTGGGCCGATGACGAGAGTATCGAGTTCCCCTCGACCTCGCATATCTCGATCGTCGATCAGTACGGCAACGCACTGTCGATGACGACAACCATCGAGAACGGCTTTGGCTCGCGCCTGATGACCAACGGCTTCCTGCTGAACAACGAGCTGACGGATTTCTCCTTCCGCTCGCACCAGGACGGGGTGCCCATCGCCAACGCGGTGGCGCCGGGCAAACGGCCGCGGTCGTCGATGTCGCCCACCATCGTGCGCGAAGAGGGCAAGCCGGTGCTGGTGATCGGATCACCCGGCGGCTCGCGGATCATCGGCTATGTCGCGCAGGCGATCATCGCGCATGTGGACTGGGGCATGGACGTGCAGCAGGCGGTGGCCATGCCGCATGGCGTCAACCGTTTCGGCACCTTCGACCTGGAGGCCGGAACGCCGATGGCTGACATGGCGGGACCGCTGGCAGAGATGGGGTTCAACACCGATGTGCGTGATTTGAATTCCGGCCTGCATGCCATCGCCATCGGGGCGGAGGGTCTGCAGGGTGGCGCGGATCCGCGCCGCGAGGGCATCGCGCTGGGCGAGTGACGCCGCTCAGCCGGACAGGCGCAGGCAAGCCCCCCGGTGGCGGGACTTGTCTGCGTACATCCGCGCATCCGCCCTTTTCAGAAGCATGTCCACGTCGCTACCGTCATGCGGGGCCGTGGCCCGGCCAAAGGCGGCGTCGATGCCGGGCAGGACGATATCCGTACCGCCCGGCCGTTCCAATGTCATCGGCCGGGCCAATGCCGCGCGCAGGTCGTTGACACAGGTCAGCATGGCCCGCTGGGTTGTGTCCGGGCGCCAGATGCCGAATTCATCGCCGCCCAGCCGGGCGGCGCTGGCGTCGTTGCGCAGGGTTTCGCGCAGCCGTCGGGCGACCCGGCTCAGGACCTCATCGCCGGCGCAATGGCCGTACTGGTCGTTGATCGGCTTGAATCCGTTGAGGTCGATGTAGATCAGCCCGACAGCGCCCTGAGGACTGGCCAGCAGCCGCTGTCCTTCTTCGCGGAAACTGCGGGCGTTCATCAGGCCGGTCAGCGGATCGGTCATGGCAAGGCTGGACAGCCGCCGCGCGGTATGGCGCAGCCTGTCGCGTTCCTCTTCCGTCTGACTCAACCGGCGGCGCGTGCTGTCCTGCTGGCGTTCCAGCGAAGTGAGCCGTGCGGCAAACAGGTTGGAGGGGTCGGATTTCAGCATCACCAAGGGATTTTCCATGCCGGGCAGGGGATCGATCCGCCAGGCCTGGAATGTCATCGGTTCTTCGGTAAAGGTCAGACGCAGCGGAATCCCGCGCGAGGTGGAAATCGCCTGTTTCAGCCCCTTTGTCATGGTGTCGGCATCTTCGCGGGCCAGGCTGGCCAGTTGCAGGCCGACCTGCAGCCCGGGAAGGTCGCGCGCGTGGCGGTTGGCCAGAAGGACGGTCCACTGGTCATCCAGCAGCATCATCGCGCGAGGAGCACGCTCGATTGCCTGGCCGATAGCACCCAGGGCCGCGTCCAGCACGGCGTCGGTCACGGTCATCCCGCTGCCCGGCTCCGGGACAGGGTGAAGCCCTGACCCCGGTCCTGGCTGTTTGCGCGCAAAAGACCCTTCATGCGAAAAACTCGTAGATGTCGCCATCCTCGCTCCGGACCAGGTGGACCGTGACATGGCAACGGGAATGTCCCATCGACAGTGCCTCGTCGATCTCGACCGAGGCATAGCCATTCGCTTCGGCAGCGATGCGGCCAAAAACGTTGGTGGTCATCATGCACAACGAGGGCCTGCCCTCGACCCGCTTGCCAAAGGGGCAACTGGAGGCGGTGAATACCAGTTTGTCCGGCCCTGCCTCGACCAGTTCGAAATGCCCGCCGATCTTTTGCTTGAGATCACACAGGATGCGGCCGATTTCGACCGGTTCACCAGGCAGAGCGCCGTCATCATCACGGTAGCGGTCGGCAATGCTGCGGCCCATGTCGTCGCCGACACGCGCGACAAAGGCCGAAGCCTCATCCATGCCCACGACTTCCTGAAGGGTGCCGGACAAGGCCCCGACGATATCCGCGAAGAAACCCTTGGGATTCAGGTCGTCGATGTCGGACTTCGGGGGCGTCGGGGCCATCGGGGCCTCCAGCAAACGAATAAACTCGGTTAACAGAACATCAAAAAGGTTAAAATGCAGTAAATCTTTAACCTGGGTTTACGCGCTCACGGACTCGTCAACTCGCTCATTGGGGGGGCTCCGCCGGCGAATGGGACGTCGACGGAGCACGGGGCCTGGGTCAGCCCATTTCCTTGTAGGATATTTCGCGCGTGTCGGCGCCCGGTCCCATCTTGGAGCGGCGCACCATGAGTCGGTTCAGCGCCTGGATATAGGCACGCACGGAGGCGACGACCGTATCGGTGTCCGCCGACTGGCCGGTGGCGATGATGCCGTCCTCTTCAAGCCGCACGGAAACGGTGGCCTGGGCGTCGGTGCCCTCGGTCACGGCGTGCACCTGGTAGAGCTGCAGCCGCGCCTTGTTGGGGTGCAGTTCGCGCACGGCCTTGAAACAGGCATCCACGGGGCCGTCGCCGTGGCAGGTTGCGCTCTGGTCCTGGCCATCGACTTCCATTTCCAGCTGCGCCTCGGCCGGACCGCCGGTGCCGCAGACCACCCGCAGGTTCACCAGTTCAAGGCGGTTCGAATCGCCGTCGGTGGTTGCGGTGACAAGCGCCAGAATGTCGTCGTCAAAGACCTCTTTCTTGCGGTCGGCAAGATCCTTGAACCGCACGAAGATGTCCTTGAGCTGGTTGTCCCCGACCTCGACACCAAGGTCCTTGAGCTTGGCCCGCAGCGCGGCGCGGCCCGAATGCTTGCCCAGCGGCAAGGAGGTGCCCGCGATGCCCACATCCTCGGGCCGCATGATCTCGAAGGTCTCGGCGTTCTTCAGCATCCCGTCCTGGTGGATGCCGCTTTCGTGGGCAAAGGCGTTCTTGCCGACGATGGCCTTGTTGAACTGTACCGGGAAGCCCGACACTGTCGAGACGCGGCGCGAGATATGCATGATCTTCTTGGTGTCGATCTCGGTGTAGTAGGGCATGATGTCGCCCCGCACCTTGAGCGCCATGACCACCTCTTCGAGGGCCGTGTTGCCCGCTCTTTCGCCAAGGCCGTTGATGGTGCATTCGATCTGGCGTGCGCCACCTGCGACGGCGGCAAGGGCGTTCGCCGTCGCCATGCCAAGGTCGTTGTGGCAATGGGTGGCAAAGACTACCTCGTCACCGCCGGGCACGGTTTCGATCAGCTTGCGGATCAGGTCGGCGCTTTCGACCGGGGCGGTATAGCCCACCGTGTCGGGAATGTTGATCGTGGTGGCGCCCGCCTTGATGGCGATCTCGACCACGCGGCAGAGGTAATCCCATTCCGTCCGGGTCGCATCCATCGGCGACCATTGCACGTTGTCGCAGAGGTTGCGGGCGTGGGTCACGGTCTCGTGGATGCGCTCGGCCATCTCGTCCATCGTGAGGTTCGGAATGGCGCGGTGCAGCGGCGAGGTGCCGATGAAGGTGTGGATGCGCGGCCGTGCGGATTTCTTGACCGCCTCCCAGCAGCGGTCGATGTCGGGCAGCTGCGCGCGGGCAAGGCCGCAGATCACGGCCTGTTTGGACCGTTGGGCGATTTCGGACACGGCGCGGAAATCGCCTTCGGAGGCGATCGGAAAACCGGCCTCGATGATGTCGACGCCCATGTCATCGAGCAGCTCTGCGATCTCGAGTTTTTCGTCATGGGTCATGGTGGCGCCGGGCGATTGTTCGCCGTCGCGAAGGGTGGTGTCGAAGATGACGACGCGGTCTTTTTCGGTGCTCATGGTCTTTCCTCAGCTATGCGGGCGGGCCGCCGGGGCGGTCCGGACTGTCTTGGGGGGGTGACCTGCGGGCACGCGCGCCGGGTCCGCGAAAGCGGAAGGATGACGGCCCCGGTTCTGGCCTGATGTGTCTGTCATCGGAAAGGTCCCAACTCGTGTGCGTGCAGGTCCCGGCGCGTCACACATCTCCTCTGAGCACGCGCGCCGAGGGGGCCACGCTCAGAGGCGAGTTAGCAGTAGACCGGCGCCAAGCGCAAAGACCGCCGAAAGGCGGGTCTGAGGGGCGTTATGGCGGGTCGTGATCATGACGGCCAATATACGGAGCAAATTCCAAATGAAAACCCGGTTTCGACGGGAAAATTCGACACTCTGCAAAACAACCTAAAGACGATTCGGCTATAAGTTTCGCTATTTAAAATAGAAGTCAAGAATTCACCTGAGGGGGATTTTCTTCAACACTGTACCCTCAAAAGTTGATTCCCCGGGTTTGGAGGCCCTCGTTATGAACAGAATTTTTCTATTGTTGTCAGCACTATGCCTGTCGTCGCCAGCCGCGGCGCAACCGATCTACAGCGATGGCGTGACGCAATACGCCAGCGTTCAGTCCCAGCAATGGGTGAATTGCGCCAAGGAGGGCAAGGACTGCGAACCCGGGACCAGCGACCTGGTCATCACTCGTTACGGCATCAGCGAGGATTTCACCTTTTTCATCACCAAGGGTCTGGAAAAGGTTCCCTGCAAGAACTTCTGGGGCGACCCGTCGCGCGGGACAGACAAGGAATGCGCCTACATCCGCGAGAACCTGTTTGGTGTGCCGCCGGATGAAACCTTTGCCAAGGTCGCGGACGAAGGAAAGGATTTCAGCAATCCGAACGGGGAATACCGCTGGGTCCGCTACGGCACCGGGGGCAAGTGGGCCTACACGCTGATCGGCGGATCAAACAGCCAGAAGATCGCCTGCACCAATGATTATTTCGGGTTCGATCCGGTCAAGGGCAGCGACAAGGTCTGCCAGATGGGTGATGCCTATACCCTGGGCTACGGCGACGTGATCGAATGCGCCACCGAGGACCGCGAATGCCAGATGAACGTGGGTGACGTCGTCATGGTCCGTTACGGGGCCGAGGATCGCTATGACATCCGGTTCGTCCACCACACCGGAAATGCCTTCCCCTGCGAGAACAACTTTTTCGGGGTCGACCCGATCCACACCGGCAAGCGCTGCTACTACCAGGCGCAAAAGCCCTTGTCGGTGAACACCGTTGGGCGCTGGGAAAAGGTGATTTCCTGCGATGGCAAGAACTGCCCGATCAGCCATGAAATTTCGGTCGGGACAACCAAGACCAACAGCTGGACCACGACCCAGCAATGGGGGATCACGGTCACGGAATCGATGGAAGCGGGGCTGACCATCCTGGGCACGGGGGTCAAGGCCTCGGCCTCGATCTCGCAGTCCTACGCGGCCTCGTTCGCCTTCACCTCGGCGCTGTCGAAATCGGTGACGCAGAACTACACCGCGACCTGCGATCCCAGCGGCGAGTATTCCAGCCGCGCGTTGTGGCAATTCTCGACCGGGACCGGCGAGACATGCCTGGAATCCGGAACCTGTGACGGGGCGACCTTCACGGCGGAATATCTCTGTGTCGGTGACGCGCCCGGGGACTACGTGGGTCCGGCCTGCATCCCCGGATATTGCGCGGACGAACTGTGCACGGTCTGCACCTACGAGGACGCCGCGGCAGAGTGATGCCACGCGTTCCCGCCTGAAACCACGGGGCGCCCTTGGGCGCCCCGTTCGCCTGCAATGCTGCGTTTGCCTTGTGGCACACATCAGGCATACTTGCCCCGAGGCAAGATAATCGGGGCAGAGCCATGATAAGAATTCTGGCGGCACTGCTGGTGCTGTATGCAGGGGCCGCATCGGCGCAGGGCCGGGACTCGGCGCGCGTCTACGTCTTTGGCAACTCGCTGGTCCATCACCAGAGCGAGACATCGGACCATACCAACGTTCCCCACTGGATGAACCAGATGGCGAGGGCGGATGGGCGGTCGCTGGCTCTGGACGGGCAATGGGGGTTTCTCAGGAACTTTGCCGACAGTCTGCCGCCAACGGCGAACTGGTCCTTTCCGGGGGTGCAGGGCGCCTGGTCGCCGGGGCAGGGGCCGTTCCGCGACGGGCGCTACGACGCGGTAATCGCGACGCCCGCGAACTTCATCCAGTACCAGTTGCCCGACGTGCCCTATGACGGCGACAACCCGGATGGGGAAAGCCCGCTGGGCGCCTTGCAGCGGATCTTTGACTGGGTTGAGGTCAACAGCCCGGGCACGCGGCTGTTTGTCTACGAGGGCTGGTCGGACATGGCCAGTTTCTCGCGCAACTTCCCGCCCTCGAACCGGCAGTTGCGCCGGTATCACGATTTCAACGCGGGCGAATACCACCAGTGGTATCGCGACCTGCTGAACGTGATGTCCGTCACCCGTCCCGACACGCAGGTCGAGGTGATCCCGGTGGCCTCGATCCTGGCCGGGTTCTTTCAGCGGGGCGGCCTGCTGGAGGGGCTGCCGGCAGAGGCGCTTTATACCGATAACGCGCCGCACGGGACGCCGACGCTCTACATGCTGGCGGCGATGGTCACCTATGCCTGGATCTACGACGCGCCGCCGCCGGAGGGGTTCTTGCCCCCCGCGACGCTGCATCCGAACGTGGTGGCCAACTATGCCCAACTGGCAGAGGCGATCTGGCAGCAGGTGCCGCAGCGCGAGGCCACGGCCCCTGCGCCCGGCGATCCGCCGACAGAGGAGGCCCGCTCGCCGGACCTGCCCGAACGCCAGCCGATTTCGCTGCCGCCGCGTGGTGTCAGGCCCCAGGGTGCCCCGGCGCTGGGGATTGGCCTGAACGGCATTTCCGACTGGTCGACCCAGCATCCCTTTCTCGACCTGATGAAATCCTCGCGCGGCTGGGTCGGCAACATCGGTGACCGTTGGGGCGCCGTCAGCACCGAGGAGTTGCGCGCCGGCGGTCACCTGGACGAGGACGACTGGCCCTTGCGGATGCCCGAAGGGGTCGACGCCATCGAAACCGTGATCCTGACGAACCAGCCCAGGGACGCGGCGTCCCTGCGCGGTGACTATGTCCTGACCTATGACGGCAAGGCCGAGTTCAAGCTGGTCGGCCGGGCCCGGCGCGTTCGGAACGAGCCGGGCCGCATGACCTTCAGTTATGAACCGGGCGAAGGGCTGGTGGCGCTGTCGATCACCGCGATCGACCCCGCCGACCCGATCCGCAACATCGTCATCCTGCGCGAAGAGCACGAGGCGCTGTACCGCGCCGGGGCGTTGTTCAACCCGGATTTCCTGGCCCGGATCGAGGACGTGCGCGTGTTGCGCTTCATGGACTGGATGATCACCAACGGCTCTCCGGTGACGGGATGGGACACGCGGCCAACGATGGCCACGGCCAGCTGGTCGGAATGGGGGGTGCCGGTCGAGGTCATGGTGCGGCTGGCCAATCTTGTGGGTGCAGATGCCTGGTTCAACATGCCCCACCTGGCCGATGACGATTACGTCCGCCGCTTTGCCGAGATCGTCGAACGTGACCTTGACCCGCGCCTGAGGGCCTATGTCGAGCTGTCCAACGAGGTCTGGAACCCCGGTTTCCCGCAGGCGGTCTGGGCGCGCGGGCAGGCAGAGGCGCTCTGGGGTGCGACGGACCAGGGATGGGCGCAATTCTACGGGCTGCGGGCAGCGCAGGTCATGGACATCTGGACCGAGGTTTTCGGCGAAAAAACTGATCGCCTGGTGCGGGTGGTGGCGACGCATACCGGCTGGCCCGGGCTGGAACAGGAGATCCTGCAGGCGCCCCTGGCCTTTCTGCGGCTGGGGCACATGCCGGTCGACAGTTTCGACGCCTATGCGGTGACCGGCTATTTCGGCTACGAGATGGGCGGCGAGGAAATGGCGCAGCGCATGGACGGCTGGCTGGATGCGGCCGCCGATCTTGCCCAGGACGCGGGCGCGGCCGAGGGCCTGCAGCGGGTCGCCCTGCGGGAATTCGTCAAGGACCGCCAGTTCGAGGCCGCCATCGCCCCTGTGGCCGAGGCGCTGGAGAAAGAGTCGTTGCGGCAGCTGGTCGAGGAGATCTTTCCCTATCACGCCGGGGTGGCCCGCAAGCATGACCTGCGGCTGATCATGTACGAGGGCGGCACGCACCTGGTGGGACATGGCGCGCGGGTCAATGACGAACGGCTGACCGCCTTCTTCGAGGTGTTCAGCTATACACCCGAAATGGCGCGCCTGTACGAGATCCTCCTGGCCGGATGGGTCGATGCCGGTGGCGTGCTGTTCAACGCATTCGTGGACGTGGCGCC
This sequence comes from Mameliella sp. AT18, assembly GCF_028807275.1. Lineage (NCBI taxonomy): Bacteria > Pseudomonadati > Pseudomonadota > Alphaproteobacteria > Rhodobacterales > Roseobacteraceae > Antarctobacter > Mameliella sp. AT18. The sequence continues at coordinate 47,296 of NZ_JARAMO010000043.1, read as the reverse complement.
CTCGTCCATGTGGGGCAGCTGGGGCGCCCTGCGCTATCTCGAGGATGAGAACCCGCGCTGGGACATGCTGATGGCCTACAACGCCTCCGGCCCCAACGGCTGGGAAGCGAGGGACAAGGCTGCCTTTCTGAACGGTGTCAGGCTGCTGGGCGCCGAGGGCCGTATCCAGGGCACCGCGCAGGAAGACTATCTGACCGGCGGGCCGGGGGACGATGTTCTGGTCTCTGGCGGGGGCGCGGACGTGCTGAACGGGGGGCCGGGGCAGGATCGCGTGATCTTGAGTGGAGAGCGTGCAGGCTATGAGTTCACACGGGAAAACGGCACTGTTCTTGCGCGTGCCGACAGCGGCCCCGTTCGCATGGCGGGGATCGAAGAGGTGGTCTTTGACGCCGTCCCCGACACCGTGATCCCGCTGGCAGACCTGCTCCGCTGAAAGCCATCGCCCGCGCCGCGATTGTCATTACGACTTTGAAGGGGCACACTCGGCCCGACGACATTTCGACAATCCGGCACAGGTTAAGGGGTAGATCACATGGCGGTTTCGACGGGGGCCATTCTTTTCACGGGAAATTTCACGGGACCGAACGGCGACGGAACGAGCAATCCGCACGAGCTGATTTCCTTCATCGCGGTCCATCCGATCCCGGCAGGTGAGGTCATCGTGCTGCACGCGCCGGAGGCGGGATCGGATTCGACGATCACCTATACCGTCGGCCCGGCCGGGCTGGCGCCGCTGGACCGGGTCACGATCGCCGAAGGGGTAGGAGGGGCCCAGGGGGCGACTGCGCTGCTGGAGGACCCATCCGGCGGATCCGTTACCCCGGCGGCGGGCGACCTGTGGTCGATCACGGGGGCGGACAATATCATCGCCTCTTCCAACGGTCAGGCGATTGCCGCGATTTCCAACCGTGGCGCCTGGGACGTGAACTTTGCCGAAACCGGGCTGAGCCGGACGAATATCGACATCGCCATTGCCAATGACGATCCCAGCCCGGTGATCGACAATATCACCGCCGACAGTGGCGATGACGAGAACGCGCTGTTTGCCGGTACGGACATCGCCGATATCGACGACCCGGCTTTCTGGGTCCACACGGACGTGAACCAGGACTATGCGGCGCCGAATATCAGCGGCACCACCTTTGCCACACAGGACGCCGGCATCACCTGTTTCCTGGCCGGGACCGGGATGGCGACCCCCGATGGCGCGTGCGCGGTCGAGGACCTGGCACCGGGTGACCTGTTGCGAACCCTGGACGGGCGCGATGTGCCGGTGCGCTGGGTCGGCAGGACCACCGTTTCGACCGGTTTCGGCCCGGCCGAGCGTCTGATGCCGGTGCGCATCCGGGCCGGTGCGCTGGGCGACGGCCTGCCGTTGCGCGACTTGCTGTTGACCGCGGACCACGCGCTTTATCTGGATGGAATGCTCGTGAACGCCGGGGCGCTGGTGGATGGCGCGGGTATCGCGCAGGTGCCCCTGTCTCGGATGGGAGAGCGGTACACCGTCTACCATGTCGAGACCGAGGCGCACGAGGTCCTGCTGGCAGAGGGGGCGCCTGCCGAGAGCTATGTCGATTACGCGGGGCGGCGAAGCTTTGACAACTTTGCCGATTACATGGCGCGCTACGGGACAGAGCGGGTGATCCCGGAAATGGCCTGCGCGCGGATCTCGTCGCGGCGGCAGGTGCCGGAGAGGCTGCGCAAGCGTCTTGCGGCCTGAACTGGGCAACGGGGCGGGCGGGTGAAACCCGCCTTACGCCTCGGGGACGGTGGCCGGATTTCGCAGGCGCTCGATCTCTTCGACCAGAACCTCGGCACCCAGCGACGCGCGGAAATTCTCGACGATGTGCAGGCGACCGGCCTCTGACAGGCGCATCAGCGCGTCCGGATCGCCGACCAGGCTGCGGATCGTGCGGGCCAGCATCCCGGGGTTCTTCGGCTCCACCAGGTAGCCGGTGGAGCCGTCGGTGATCAGTTCGGGCACCCCGCCCGCGTCGGTGCCGATGGTCGGAACACCCATCGACATGGCCTCCATGTAGGCGACGCCCAGGGGTTCGTGCCAACTGGCCAGGACGAACAGGTGCGACTCTTCCAGCTTGTCCTTGACCTCGCCCGCGTCGATGGCCCCCAAAAGCTTGACGTGATCCTGCAGGCGCAGCCGCTTCAGCGTCTCTTCCAGCTCGATCCGGTAGCCGGTGCCGCCGTCGTCATCCTCTCCGGCGATCTCGACACGCACGTCGACGCCCTGATCCAGTAGCTGGCGAGTGGCGGCCATCAGGTCCTGGTGCCCCTTGACCACGTTCAGGCGCCCGCAGGCGAATATGCGGATCGGGCGGCCGTGTTCGGGTGGCTGGTAGGGCGTGCGGCGCTGCAGTTTCTCGGTGTCCACGCCCATCGGGCGGATGATCCGGCGCTCCGGCAGCGATCCGGCCAGGGTCTCTTCGATCTCGGCCAGGATCTTGCGGGTGATGATGGTGGCAAAGCTGGCGTGCCGCCATTTCACCCGCTGGCCGGGGCCGTAATCCGACAGCGGCCCGTGCAGGGTCAGCGAATAGCGAGGCCCGCCCATCAGGTGCGCGAAACAGGCGATCAGGGCGACACGCCCGCAGGAATGGGCATGGATGTGATCCAGCCCGCGCGCCGCCGCCTCGCGCCGCAGCCGTTCGGCGGCGGCCATCGTGATCAGCGCGTCCCGGGCGAATCCCGGTCCCTCGCGCAGCATCCACAGGGGCAGGCCCCTTGTGCTCAGCTTGGCCAGCGCCACGGCGGCAGGCAGGGGATCGACATGGCCCAGGTAGGTGGTGCGCGCGATCGCCCGGTCGGACCAATCGTGCGAAATCAGGCGGCGCGGCGGCTTGCGGGTCGAGAATACATGAACCTCATGGCCCATCGCCTCCAGCGCGCGGATTTCGCGCCAGAAAAAGATGTGCGTCTGTCCCGGGAATTGCGGGACGATGTACCCTATACGCAAGCCTTGCGTCACCTGATAATCCTATGGATGGCAGCCGCGCCTCTTGTGGGGCGTTCGTCGTTATCAAACCTAATCGATTCCATGCTTTGGCCACAGTTCCGCAGCAGTTTCCAGAGCAAGGCGAGGTGTATTTTTTTCATGTGTGGCCCCAGTGGTACGGGTGTGAGTGCGGGATATGGATGCAACCATGCAGAGGCGGAACGCGGGCGTTTCGATCATTCTTCCGGCAAGCAACGAGGCAGCGCTGATCGGCGACTGCCTCGAAGCATTGCTGGCCTCTGACGGGCCCTGCGATCACGGGGTCGAGGTCATCGTCGTGGCCAATGGCTGCCGCGACGACACGGCCGGACTCGCCCGGGCATTCGCCGCGCGCATGGCGGCGCGGGGCTGGAATCTGGAGGTGATCGAACGTCCGGCGGGCGGCAAGCCCGGTGCGCTGAATGCCGGGGACGCGGCGGCCAGCGGGGCGATCCGGATCTACCTGGACGCGGATGTGACCGTCACGCCGGACCTGTTGACCCAGTTGGTCACGGCGCTGGACGTGGATGCCCCGCGTTATGCCAGCGGCCGGGTCGAAATCGCCGCAGAGGGCGCGATCAGCCGGGCCTATGCGCGGATCTGGCGGCGTGTCCCCTTCATGCGGGACGTGGTCCCGGGTTGCGGCCTCTTCGCGGTGAATGCGGCGGGCCGGGCCCGCTGGGGCGCCTTCCCCGAGATCATCTCGGACGACATCTATGTCCGGCTGCAATTCCGCCCGGGTGAACGCCAGGGCGTGCCGGCCCCCTATCGCTGGCCCATCGCCGAGGGTTGGCGCAACCTGGTCAAGGTGCGCAGGCGGCAGAACGCCGGCGTGGACGAGATTGCCGCGCTTTACCCGGGCTTGACCCGGAACGAGGACAAGCCAGCTTTTCCCCTGTCGGAAAAGCTGGGTCTCGCGCTGCGCGATCCGCTGGGCTTCGCGGTCTACGCGGGCGTCGCGCTGGCGGTAAGGTTGACTCCGCGTGCCCGGCAGGACTGGAGCCGTGGACGATGAGCGCGATGGACGCCTTCCGAAGCGGGTCCGTCACCGCGCGGGCGATGCGGTCGTCGCTGTTCACGCTGGGCAGTTTTGGCTTTGGCCAGGTGGTGCGGCTGGGATCGAACCTGATCCTGACCCGGCTGCTGTTCCCCGAGGCCTTTGGCCTGATGGCGCTGGTCATGGTCTTTCTCATGGGGCTGGGCCAGTTTTCGGACGTCGGCGTGACGCCGGCGATCATGCAGTCGAAACGCGGTGACGATCAGGACTTTCTGGATACCGCCTGGACGATACAGGTGGCACGGGGCATCGGCCTGTGGCTTGTGGCCTGCGGATTGGCGTGGCCGATGGCCTGGGTCTATGACCAGCCCTTGCTGACATACGTCCTGCCCGTTTCGGCGCTGACCCTGCTGATCACTGGGTTCAGGCCAACGCGGATGATCACCGCGAACCGACACCTTTTGATGGGCCGGGTCACTGTCCTGGACATGGCCACGCAACTGGCGGGCGTTGCCGTTGCCGTGGCCCTGGCCTGGTGGTGGGGCTCGGTCTGGGCCCTGGTGATCTCGGGCGTGATCGGCGCCCTGATCGAGGTGGTGCTGAACTGGCGCTACCTGCCCGGCCCGGCCAACCGCCTGCGCTGGGAAGGCACGGCTGCGCGCGAGCTGATTTCCTTCGGGAAATGGGTGTTCCTGGCCACGGTCTGCGGCTTTTTCTTTACCCAGGCCGACAAGATGCTGATCGGCAAGTTCATCGCGCTGGATGCCTTCGGTGTCTACAACATCGGGTTCTTCTGGGCCTCCTTCCCGCTGATGCTGGGAAATCTTCTGACTCACAAGATCCTGATCCCGGTCTACCGGGAAACCCCACCGACGGAAAGCCGCGAGAACTTCCTGAAACTGCGCAAGATGCGCTTTGCCGTGTCCATCGGCTTGATCGGCTTTGTCGGAATCTTTGCCCTGATGGGCGTTTGGCTGGTACAAACGTTGTATGATGCGCGTTACGCCGCCGCGGGGGCGGTGGCGGTGGTCCTGGCCTGTGCGCAGATCCCGATGCTGATCGTCATGACCTACGATCAGGCGGCGCTCGCGGCGGGGGACTCGCGCCGGTACTTCTACCTGGCGCTGGCTCGTGCGGTGCTGATGGTGGGCTGTATCCTGATCGGGCTGCAGGCGGCTGGGCTGATCGGGGCGCTTGTCGGGCAGGCGGCGGCCTTTACGCTGGCCTATCCGGTGGTGGTCTGGCTGGCGCGCCGCATGGGCGCCTGGGACGCGCTGCACGACGTCGTTTTTGCCTGTGCCGGGCTGTTTCTGGCAGGGCTCGCCATTTGGTTGAACTGGGGTCCGATTCTGCACCTGTCACAGCAGGGTGGATAAGGCCGGTGTCCCGAAAGGCGACAATTTCGAAAGGATTGGTTCATTGTCCAGACCCAGTTCAGGCTATCCGCCAGTCCGGCCCGGAATCGGGTGGACGTGGGTGCGTTTTCCTAAAAATCGCCGCAATTCCCCGTCACCTGTGACACCGGGTGGCGGCGCATGTTTTTTCGAGGTCCGGCATGACGGGTGAGACGGCGCAGCAGTACGGTGAGACCGATATCGCCATCGTCGGCATGGCAGCCCACCTGCCAGGGGCCGCCGATATTTCCGAATACTGGCGCAACCTGCGTGACGGCGTTTCCTCGATCCGGCGCCTGTCCGAGGACGAGTTGCGCGAGGCGGGTGAAGACCCCGGGCTGATGCGTCACCGAGACTACGTGCCCTTTGCCGCCCCGCTGCAGGACTTTGCGCATTTCGACGCCGAGTTCTTTGGATTCAGTCCAAAGGAGGCGGCGATCATGGACCCCCAGCATCGCCAGTTCCTGGAGACCGCCTGGGAGGCGCTGGAAAACGCGGGCCATGTGCCGGACAGCTTTGACGGCCAGGTGGGTGTCTTCGCCGGCTGCGGGATGGGGTCGTATTTCTATTTCAACGTCTGTTCCAACCCGGACCTGGTGGACAACACCGGCATGTTCCTGTTGCGCCATACCGGGAACGACAAGGATTTCATGACCACGCGCCTCAGCCACGTGCTGGACCTGCACGGGCCGTCGATCAACCTGCAGACGGCCTGCAGCACCTCGCTGGTGGCGACGCATTACGCGGTGCAGGCGCTGCTCAACGACGAATGCGACATGGCCATCGCGGGCGGCGTGACCATCGAGCTGCCGCAGGGGCGCGGCTATCTCTACAAGGAAAACGAGATCCTCTCGCCCGACGGGCAGTGCCACGCCTTCGACCATCGTGCCAAGGGCACGGTCTTTGGCTCCGGTGCGGGCGTCGTGGTGCTGCGGCGACTGGCGGATGCGGTGGCAGATGGCGATCACATCTACGCGGTCATCAAGGGGTCGGCCGTCAACAACGACGGCGCGCAAAAGGCCGGATACCTGGCCCCCAGTGTCGAGGGACAGGCGAGCGCCGTGGCCGAGGCGCAGGCCTTTGCCGGGATCAGCGCCGATACCGTGGACTATGTCGAATGCCACGGCACCGGCACCTACCTGGGCGATCCCATCGAGGTCGCCGCCCTGACCGAGGCCTTTTCCGAAACGTCGAGTGCCGTGGGCCACTGCCGCATCGGGTCGGTCAAGACCAACATCGGCCACCTGGACACGGCTGCCGGCGTGGCGAGCCTCATCAAGGCTGCGCTGGCGCTGCACAATCGGCAGATGCCGCCCTCGCTGGGCTTCGAGGCGCCGAACCCTGCCATTGATTTCGAACACTCGCCGTTCCGCGTGAACGACCGGCTGACCGACTGGCCGCGCGCGGGGCATCCGCGCCGGGCGGGCGTGAACTCGCTGGGCGTGGGCGGCACCAACGCGCATGTGGTGCTGCAGGAGGCGCCGGAGCGCGTGCCAAGTGACGAAAGCGACTGGCCATTCCAGATCCTGACTATCTCGGGGCGGAGCAAAACGGCGCTGGACGAGAATGCCGCGCGGCTGGCCGCGCATCTGCGCGCCCATCCCGAACAGGACCTGGCTGATGTGGCCTTTACCCTGAAGGAAGGGCGTCGCGCGTTCGAGAAGCGCCGCGTGGTGGTGGCCGAAAGCCACGAGGAGGCGGCGCGCCTGCTGGAGGGCGGTGACGCGCGCCGGGTCTTTACCCATGACGCGCTGGACCGGCCCGAGGTCGTCTTCATGTTCCCCGGAGGCGGCGCGCAATACGCGGGCATGGCGCGCGATCTCTACGAGACGGAGCCGGTCTTTGCCGAGTGGATGGACCGGGGGCTGGATCACCTCGAGCGAATTTCTGGCGGAGATGTCGATGGGGGTATTTCCGCCAAGAAGAAGCCAGGGGTGCGTGAACTGTGGCTGCCCGCGCGCGGGGCGGAGGCTGCGGCGGACCGGGCCCTGTTGCGGCCCTCGCTGCAACTGCCGCTGATCATGATCACCGAATATGCGCTGGCGCAGTTGTGGATGAGCTGGGGCGTGACGCCCGGCGCGCTGACTGGTCACTCAATGGGGGAAAACACGGCGGCTTGTGTCGCGGGTGTCATGGGCTTCGAGGAGTGCATCGGGCTGGTGCACCTGCGCGGGCGGCTGTTCGATACGGTGCCTGCGGGGGGCATGTTGTCCGTCGGGTTGCCCGCCGAGGCGTTGCGGCCCCTGCTGGGCGAGGAGCTGGATCTTGGCGCGGTGAACGGGCCGGAGCTCTCGGTGGCCTCGGGGCCGCAGGCGGCGCTGGACGCATTGCAGGCGGAGCTGGAGCGGCGCGAGGTGCAATGCACCCGCATCGGCATCGACATCGCGGCGCACAGCCGGATGCTGGAGCCGATCCTTGCGGAGTTCGGCGCCTACCTCCGGGGGATCGAGTTGCGCGCGCCCGAGTTGCCGCTGACCTCGAACCGGACCGGCGCGCTGATGACGGCGGAGCAGGCCACCGATCCGGAGTATTGGGTCGCGCATCTGCGCGGTACGGTGCTGTTTGCCGATTGCATCGGCACACTGGACGCGGACAACCGGGTTTTCCTTGAGGTCGGGCCGGGCAAGGCGCTGACCTCGCTGGCGCGGCAGCAGGTGGGGGGCAACCGGGTCCTGTCCTCTCTGCGGCACCCGGACGAGGCGATTGCCGACGACAAGCACATGTTCGAGGTGCTGGGACGGCTGGCGGCGCTGGGCGTCAGGATCGACTGGACCCAGGTCTGGGGCGAGGCGCGGCGCAATCGCGTGGTCCTGCCCAGCTATGCCTTTCAGCGCAGCCGCTATTTCATCGAACCGGGGGAGGCGGCGGAGAAGGCGCCCAGTTATTTGATGCGCAATGACGAGATCGGGGAATGGGGATGGCAGCCGGTCTGGCGGCCACGCTCTGCCCCGGTCGAGGTGGACGTGGTCGATGGACTGTCCGATGCCGCGCCGCAGGTCTGGCTGATGTTCATGGACGAGGCCGGAGTGGCCGCGCGGTTGGCGGACCGGCTGCGGGCGGCGGGGAATACCGTTGTCGAGGTGCGCCCCGGTGATGCCTTTGCCCGTGTGGGCGAGGGCTATGTGCTGGCGCCCGAGCGTGGGCGCGAGGGCTATGACCTGCTGGTGCAGGACCTGGCGGCGCGCGGAGTGGTGCCGACGCGCATCGGGCATTTCTGGCTGCTGACAGAGGGTGAGACCCACCGCCCCGGGTCGAGCTTTTTTCATAGGGTTCAGGAACAGGGCTTTTACGCGCTGATGTTCCTGGCGCAGGCGATCGAGGGCGAGGGCCTGCCGCGTCCCCGGCAAATCACCATCGTGACCAACGGGGCCGCGCAACTGCGGGATGAGGCGCTGCCCTACCCTGAAAAGGCGACCATTGCCGGGCCGGCGCGGGTGATCCCGCGCGAATTGCCGGGCATAAGCGTTGCCACGCTGGACGTGGCTTTGCCCGCCCTAGTCGAGGCGCCTTTCTGGGGCCGGGCCAGGGTCCAGACGGCGCATGAGGGCGCGATGGAGGCGCTGACGGCCCGCGTGCTGGAGGAGCTGGTGAGCGAGCCGGGCGACCGGATTGCGGCGCTGCGCGGGGATCGCCGGTTCGAATGCGCGATGAAACCCGTCGCGCTGGGTGAGGCGCCCGAGGTGAAGCCGGGCGGCACCTACCTGATCACCGGCGGATTTGGCGGGATCGGCCTGACCCTGGCGCGGGATTTTGCATCGCGCGGGGCGAAACTGGCGCTGATGGCGCGCAAGCCCCTGCCCGACCGGGCGGAGTGGGACGATTACCTGCGCCGCCATGCGCCGCAGGACCGGGTGGCCCGGCGCATCCGCGCCGTCTCCGCGCTGGAAGAGGCGGGCGCCGAGGTCATGGTGGTGGCTGCGGATGTCTGCAACCTGGGCCAGGTTCAGGCGGCCCGGCGCGCGGTCGAGGAGTGCTTTGGCGCGATCACCGGGGTCATCCACGGTGCGGGCGTGATCGACGACGCGCCTTTGCTGGCCAAATCGACGTCCAGCGTCGAGGACGTGTTCACGCCGAAGATCCACGGCACGGAGGTGCTGGGAGAGGTCTTTCCGGACGGCAGCCTAGACTGGATGGTGCTGTTTTCGTCGTCTTCGACCGTCACGGCACCCGCCGGGCAGGTCGACTATGTCGCCGCAAACGAGTTCCTCAATGCCTTTGCCCGCGCGCGCAGCGGCAAGACGCGGGTGGTGGCGATCAACTGGGGCATCTGGAACGAGGTCGGCATGGCGGCAGAGGCGGTCGCGGCCCGGACCGGCGACCTGCCGAAACCGCCGGTCACGCCCGTCACGCAAGAGATGTTGGCCGAGGCGACGTTCGACACCCACGGCAACCGGCTGTTCACCGCGCATTATTCGGAGACGGATTGGTTCATCGACCAGCACAGGACGCGGGCCGGAGACGCCCTGCTGCCCGGCACCGGCTACCTGTCGCTGGCGGCGCAGGCGCTTCAGGCGCATGGCGAAAGCGGCGGGTTCGAAATCCGCGATCTTGCCTTTCTGCGGCCCTTGCGGGTGGCCCCGGGGGGCGCGCGTGACCTGCGCCTGCGCCTGAGACGCAGCGACGATGGCTATGGGTTTGACGTGCTGGCCGATGCCACGCTGAACGGGCGGCAGGGTTTTGCGCTGACCGCGCAGGGCGCGCTGTCGCTGATGCCCCTGGCCCGGCCCGCCCCGCTGGACCTGGGCGCGATCCGGGCGCGCTGCCCGGCGCGCGTCGATGGCAATGGCGCCAAGCTGACCTCGGCGCAGGAGGTGCATCTGGCCTTCGGTCCAAGCTGGAAGGTGCTGGATGCCCGCGCGCTGGGCAAGGGGGAGGGGATCGCCGATCTGTCCTTGCCCGCAGGTGCCGCGGCGCCCGACATGCCATTGCATCCGGCGCTGATGGACATTGCCACCGGCTGGGCGATGGACCTGATCGCGGGCTATCAGCCGACGCACCTTTGGGTGCCGGTGCGCTATGGCCGGGTACGGGTCCATGCGCCGCTGGGGACACGGGTGGTCAGCTGGGTGCGCAACGCCGCCGACAACCGGGCCGATGGCGAAACGGCCAGCTTTGACGTCACGCTGTGTGATCCCAAAGGCGCGGTGCTGGTGGAAATCTCGGGCTTTACCATCCGCAAGCTGGCCAGTGCCGACATGCTGAAAAGCGCGCCGCGCCTGACCGCGGCGGAACTGGAGGTCGAGGACGGCGACGCCACACAGCCCTTGTCGCCCGCCGAGGAACGGCTGGCGCACAACCTGAGCCAGGGCATCCTGCCCGCCGAGGGGGTCGAGGCCTTCCACCGGGCGCTGGCGCTGGGGGCAAAGCAGGTCGTGGTCTCGTCGATGGATCTGGATGCGCTGACCGCGCAGACGGGGGCCTCGGTCGCCGAGGCGACCTCTGGCCAGACCTTCGAACGCCCGCAGCTGGAAAGCGATTACGTTGCCCCTGAGGGCGAGATCGAGACCCGGCTGGCCGGATTCTGGGAGGATCTGCTGGGCGTCACCGATGTGGGTGTCGAGGATAGCTTCTTTGACCTCGGCGGGCATTCCCTGATCGCCGTGCGCCTTTTCGCGATGGTCAAAAAGGCCTTCCGCGTCGATTTCCCGATTTCCATCCTGTTCGAGGCGCCGACGATCCGCGCCTGTGCCGCACTGATCGAGGCGCAGATCGGCCCGGTCGAAGGCGACGCCGAGGCCGCGCCGAAGGCGCCGCAGCGCCGGTTCACCCATCTTGTGCCCATGCATGACGGCGACGGCGGCGCACGGCAGCCCTTCTTCCTGATCGCGGGCATGTTCGGCAACGTGCTGAACCTGCGCCACCTCGCGCATCTCCTGGGCAGCGACCGGCCGTTCTATGGCGTGCAGGCGCGCGGGCTGTATGGTGGCGAGGCGCCGCATGACAGCATCGAGGAAGCCGCGCGCGACTATATCGCCGAGTTGCGGCAGGTCCAGCCACACGGCCCCTACATGGTTGGCGGTTTTTCGGGCGGGGGGATCAGCGCCTACGAGGTTGCCCGCCAGTTGGAGGTCGCTGGCGAAGAGGTGTCGCTGGTTGTGATGCTGGACACGCCCTTGCCGCAGCGGCGCCCCCTGTCGCGCCGGGACCGGCTGCTGATCCAGTGGCAGCAGGCGCGGGAAAAGGGCCCGCTCTATCCGTTCATCTGGGCCAGGAACCGCATCGCCTGGGAGTTTGCCAAGCGTCGCCAGACGCAGGACACCGGCGCCGAACACGCCTTCCACAACGCCGAGATCGAGGCGGCCTTCTACCGGGCCATCGCCGCCTACCAGGTCCGGCCCTGGGATGGACGCGTGGTGCTGTACCGTCCGCCGCTGTCGGGCAAGTGGACGGTTTCGGGCGGGGCGCTGGTCAACAGCGAACGCACCTATGTGACGCCTGACAACGACTGGGGCCTGATGGTGCCGGGGGTCGAGGTGCACGAGGTGCCGGGCGACCATGACAGCATGGTGCTGGAACCCAACGTGCGGGTGCTGGCCGGGCTGATGCGCGAGGCGATCGAGAGCGCCGAGGCGGAGAGCATTGGTCACGGCGAAGTGGTGGCCTTTCCCGGCCACGCGGCGGAGTGAACGGCATGGCACGGGTCCTGGTGGTATCGCTGAACTATCGCACGGCAGAGATGACCCTGCGCTCTGTCCGTGCGGCCCTGCAGGCCATGCAGGGGATGGATGCGGAACTGGTCGTCGTGGACAACGACTCCGGCGACGGATCGTTCGAACGGATCGAACAGGCGTTGGCGACAGAGGACTGGGCGCAGGGTGCGCCGGTCCGGCTGCTGCAATCGGGTGTGAACGGCGGTTTCGGTGCGGGCAACAACCTGGGCATCCGTGCCGGGATGCGAGACGGCAGCACGCCGGATTACGTCTATCTGCTGAACTCCGACGCCTTTCCGGCGCAGAACGCGATCCGCTGCCTCTACGACCACCTCGAAACCCATCCCGAGGCCGGTTTCGCGGGCAGCTATATCCACGGCGAGGACGGCGCGCCGCATGTGACCGCCTTCCGTTTTCCGTCGATCTGGTCGGAACTGGAAGGCGCGATGCGCTTTGGCCCGGTGTCCCGCGCCTTGCGGCAGAAATCCGTGCCCATCGGTGTGCCTGGGGCCACGCGGCGCGTGGACTGGCTGGCCGGGGCGTCGATCATGATGCGCCAAGGCGTGCTGGACGAGATCGGTCTCTTTGACGAGACGTTTTTCCTGTATTTCGAGGAAACCGACCTGTGCCTGCGCGCCGCCCGCGCCGGGTATGAAACGCATTACGTGCGCGACAGCGAGGTGGCGCATATCGGTTCTGTCTCGACCGGCATGAAGAAATGGCAGCGTATCCCGGGCTTCTGGCTGGACAGCCGCTGGCACTATTTCTCCAAGAACCACGGGCGTGGCTATGCGGCGCTGGCGACGCTGATGCACGCGCTGGGCGGCGCTTTCTGGCGGTTGCGGGTGCTGGTGCAAGGCAAACCGCCCGCCGATCCGGCGCATTTCCTGCGCGACCTGATCCTGCATGACACCAAGGCACTGGTCCGGCCCCTGCCGGAACGGCGCGAGGCCGTGCGGCCCCCGGTCGGGGTTGCGGCCAAAGCACAAGCGGAGTGACCGAGATGGCTATGACCTGCGTTCTTTGGGGCAATGAATCGCTCTTGGTGCAATGTGCCGAAATGGCGCTGGACCGGGGCAACACCATCGCGGCGGTCGTGACGGACAACGCGGACGTGCGGGGCTGGGCCGAAGGGCGCGGCCTGCGGGTCGAGGCGCCGGGCGCGGGTCTCGCGGCACGGCTGGGCGCTGGGTTCGACTGGCTGCTCTCCATCGCCAATCTCTCGATCATTCCCGATGATGTTCTGGCCCTGCCCGCCCGGGGCGCGGTCAATTTCCACGATGGCCCCCTGCCGCGCCATGCCGGGCTGAACGCGCCGGTCTGGGCGCTGATCGAGGGCGAGACCCGCCACGGTGTCACCTGGCACCTGATCGAGGGCGGCGTGGACGAGGGCGACATCCTGGTGCAGGCGGAATTCGACATCCGGCCCGGCGATACGGCGCTGACCCTGAACACCAAAGCTTACGAAGCGGCGATGGGATCGTTTCCGGCGCTGCTGGACCAGCTTGAAAGCGGCGCGCTGACCCGCGTGCCGCAGGACCTGGCACAGCGCAGCTATCACGCCCTGGCCGACCGGCCCGAGGGCTACGGCGTGCTGGATTTCACCCGCCCGGCGGTCGAGCTGGAACGGCTAGTGCGGGCGCTGGATCACGGCCCCTACTGGAACCCGCTCTGCGCGGCCAAGATCCGGGCGCGCGGGGCGCTCTGGCTGGTGGGCCACGTGCGGCTGACAGAGGGGCACGGCGCGCCGGGCACGGTGCTGGACGTCTCGGACGACCGGCTGACCGTAGCCTGCGGGGAACATGCGCTGGTGCTCTCCGGGCTGACGCGCATCTGCGGCAGGCCGGTCGATGTGGCAGAGATCGCGGGTGTCGGTGAGGTGCTGGATACCGTGCCAGCGGTCGACATGACGCCAGTTGTGCGCGTTGACGGTGTGATGCGCCGGGTGCTGGCCGACCTGCAACCGGCAGAGCTGGGCGGGCTGACCGAGGGCGAAAGCGCACTGGACACCCGCGCCCTTACCTTGGCCCCGGACGCGGCAGTGGCGCAGGTCATGCGCTGGGCGCAGACGCTTTGCGGGCGCGAGACCGTGGACCTCGCCTGGGCCGATGGTGCGCTGGAGGCATTGGCCGCCAGCGGTCTGGTCGCTCCCTGGGCACCATTGCGCGCGGGATCGGTGTCCAATCCCACCCCCTGGGCGACGGACCTGCCCGCCCGCGCGCCGGACCTCAGCTGGCCCGATGTGCCGCAGATCGGCGTGGCTGTCGATGGCGCGGGCCATGTGCCGGGTACGGTGATGACCGTGATCCTGGGCGAGGCGCCGGTGCTGTCCTACGATTCCGGGCGCCTGCCGCCCGCACAGGCGGACCTGCTGGCCGCCCGGCTGGAATTCTCCGGCGTGGGCCTGCCCGGGGCGGAACGCGACCTGGTGCTGACCCGGTGGAACGCCACCGCAACCGACCATGACCGTAACCTGACCATGCACCGCGCCTTCGAGGCTCAGGCAGCGACAACGCCCGATGCCCTCGCGCTGATCTTCGAGGACCAGAAACTCACCTATGCCGATCTGAACGCCCGCGCCAACCGGGCCGCGCACCTGCTGCGCGAGATGGGCGTGGTGCCGGGACGGGTCGTTGGCCTGTGCTGTCGCCGGTCTGTCGACCTGATGGTGGGCGCGCTGGCGATCCTCAAGGCCGGTGGCGCCTACCTGCCGATGGACCCGTCCTATCCGGCGGACCGCCTGCAACATTTCGTTGAGGACAGCGGCGCGCAGGTGATCGTCACGCAGGCCGCGGTGGACCCCAGCCTGCCGCGTCATGATGCGCAGCTTCTGGTACTGGACGCCGAGCCGCGCCTGCTCTCGCAGCCGGTCGAGGACCTGCCGGACACCAGCGGGCCAGAGGACCTTGCCTACCTGATCTACACCAGCGGTTCGACGGGCAAGCCCAAGGGGGTGATGGTCGAGCATCGCAATGTATGCAACTTTTATACAGGGATGGACGCCCATATCCCGCAGGACAACGGGACATGGCTTGCCGTCACTTCGCTGTCCTTCGACATATCCGTGCTGGAGCTGTTCTGGACCACCGCGCGCGGCCTGACCGTTGTGCTGACGGGCGACGAGGACCGGGCGCTGATTTCCAAGGGACCGATGCCGCGTGGCAAGGGCATGGATTTCTCGCTGTACTACTGGGGCAACGACGATGGCGCCGGGCGGGACAAATATGCGCTCCTGCTCGACGGCGCGAAGTTTGCCGATGAGAACGGCTTTGTCGCCGTCTGGACGCCGGAACGGCATTTCCACGCCTTCGGCGGCCCCTACCCGAACCCCAGCGTGACCGGCGCCGCCGTTGCCGGTGTGACCAGAAACATCGGTGTGCGGGCCGGATCGGTCGTGGCGCCCCTGCACCATCCCGCGCGGATCGCCGAGGAATGGGCGGTGATCGACAACCTCACCAACGGGCGCGCGGGGATGGCGATTGCCTCTGGCTGGCAGCCCGACGATTTTGTGCTGCGCCCCGAGAATACCCCGCCCGAAAACAAGCCCGCCATGATGCGCGACCTTGAGACCGTGCGAAAGCTGTGGCGCGGCGAGGCGGTGGGGTTTCCGCGCAAGGATGGTTCTATCCACGAGGTCGTGACCCAGCCGCGCCCGGTGTCGAAGGAGCTGCCGGTCTGGGTGACGACCGCTGGCAATCCGAAAACCTGGCAAGAGGCCGGGGCGGCGGGTTGCAACGTGCTGACGCATCTTCTGGGCCAGTCGGTCGAAGAGGTCGGTGAAAAGATCAAGCTGTACCACGCGGCGCTGCGCGCGGCGGGGCACGATCCGGCGGACTTCAAGGTCACGCTGATGCTGCACAGCTTTCTCAGCGACAGCCGCGACCATGCCCGCGAGATCGCGCGCGAACCGATGAAGGATTACCTGCGCTCCGCCGCCGGTCTCATCAAGCAATACGCCTGGGCCTTCCCGGCCTTCAAGCGGCCCGAGGGTGTGTCTAACGCGTTTGACCTGCAACTGGACGGGCTGGAGCCCGAGGAACTGGACGCGATCCTGGACTTTGCCTTTGAGCGGTATTTCAACGACAGCGGGCTGTTCGGCACGGTCGAGGACGCTCTGAAGCGCACCGAGGAAGTGCAGGCCATCGGCGTCACGGAAATCGCCTGCCTGATCGATTATGGCATCGACCGTGAGACGGTGCTGGAAGGGCTGAAGCCGCTGGCGCAGGTCGTTGCGCAAAGCGGCGGTGCGACGGACCTGGCGCCGGACGATTTCTCGATCGCCGCGCAGATCGTGCGGCACGGGGTGACGCATCTGCAATGCACGCCCTCGATGGCGCGCATGATCGCGATGAACGACGAGGCGCGTTATGCGCTCAAGGGTGTACACCATGTATACCTTGGGGGGGAGCCGCTGCCCGGTGCCCTGGTGCAGGAGTTTGCCCAGATCACGCAGGCGACGGTTACAAATATGTACGGGCCAACGGAAACGACGATCTGGTCCTCCTGCACGCGCGCCGAACCGGGAGAGGCGGTGGTCAACATCGGCCTGCCGCTGGCCAACCAGCAGCTTTACGTCCTCGACGAGGACCGCGCCCCGGTGGGCGTGGGGCAAGAGGGAGAGCTGTGGATCGGTGGTGAGGGTGTGACGCGCGGCTATTGGAACCGTGCCGACCTGACGGCAGAGCGGTTTGTCGAGAACCCGTTTCACGGCGGGCGCATGTACCGCACCGGTGATCTGGTGCGGCGGCGTGCGGATGGGCGGATCGACTTTGTCGGTCGGGTGGATCACCAGGTCAAACTGCGCGGCCACCGGATCGAGCTGGGCGAGATCGAGGCCTGCCTCGAAGCCATCGCCGGTGTCACGCAGGGCGTGATCATGGCGCGCGAGGATGTGCCGGGCGATGTGCGGCTGGTGGGCTACTACACCGGCGCGGCCAAGGACGAGGCGGCGCTCAAGGCCGCGATGGCGCGCGACCTGCCGGCCATCATGGTGCCGGGGCGCTTCGTGCATCTCGAGGCCTTTCCGCTGACCCCCAACAAAAAGGTCGACCGCAAGGCGCTGCCCAAGCCGCAGGCCGTCGCGGCGAAACCGGCGCCCGCGCCGGTTGCCCCGGTGGTCCCCGCGACCGGAGGCGATGCGGCCCAGGTCGAGGCCGCGATTGCCGCGATCTGGCAGCGCACGCTGGGGGTTGTGGCCTCTGGCCGGGACAATTTCTTTGACCTCGGCGGGCATTCATTGCTGGCAGTGCAGGCGCATCGGGCGATCCGCGAGGAACTGGGGGCCGCTAGACTGTCGATCACCGACATCTTCCGCTTTCCGGTTCTGGCGGATCTTGCGGCGCGGGTGGCCGGGTTGGCCGACGGTGTGGTGCGCGCGCCTGCGGCGCCTGTTGCGCCCAAACCTGACCCGGCTCCCGTCGCCACGTCTGACCGGGCG
Organism: Mameliella sp. AT18; assembly: GCF_028807275.1. NCBI lineage: Bacteria > Pseudomonadati > Pseudomonadota > Alphaproteobacteria > Rhodobacterales > Roseobacteraceae > Antarctobacter > Mameliella sp. AT18. The sequence continues at coordinate 29,829 of NZ_JARAMO010000043.1, read as the reverse complement.
CAATCCCGAAGCGAGGCGATGGCGCGGCGGCGTGAGATGCGCGCCCGGCGCCGGGCCTGAAAACCGTGCCGGCAGCCCATCTGGAAGACCTGGTTCGCCAGATCGGCTCTTTGCGGGGTGTGGGCTGGGGTGTGGCGGTCCCCGGAGAGGGGGAGCTTTATCCGGCAGAGGCGGCGGCCATCGCCCGCGCCCGCCCGGAGCGGCGCGCAGAGTTTGCCGCCGGTCGCCTTGCCGCCCGCCGCGCGATGGCGCAGCTGGGTTTGGCAGATGCGGCGATCCCGATGGGCGTCGACCGCGCGCCGGTTTGGCCCAAGGGGCTGGTCGGCAGTATTAGCCATGCCGAGGGGGTTTGTCTGGGCGTGGTCGCGCGGGATGCAGACTATCGAAGCCTTGGCATCGACGTCGAAGGGGATGACCCGCTGGCCGAGGACCTGATCCCCGAGATCTGCCTGCCCGAAGAGCTTGGGCTTTTGCCCGCAGGGGCCCGGGCTGCCCGTGCCAAGCGCCTGTTTTCCGCCAAGGAGGCCGCCTACAAGGCACATTACCCGCTGGCGGGGAAGGTCTTTGGCTTTCACGGGCTTCGGGTTGACCTGGGGCAGGGCTGCGCCCGGTTTACCGATCATCCCGAAGTTGCCTCAATTCCGCCCGAATCGCGGTGGGATCTGCCCCTGCGCCAGGTGGTCGGGAACGGTTTGATCCTGTCTCTGAGTGCCGTCCCGGCGGGCATCTCCTGAACCCAGGACACAAAGTTGCCGCAATTGCCCGCTGTTTACCTGTATCCAGCTAGAAATAAGGCAGAAACATGGCGCTGGTTCGCAGACGCGACACGCATTGTTTCCGGCTTTTCCTTAGCCAAGTCGTGGCGAAATTTAGGCAGATTTGCTAGATTGAGACCTGAAGATGGCACGTTCGGGGCACGCCCGGTCCGTGTCGTCTCCGCACCGGGGGCGGTTTTGCGGGAGTGTTGAAATGAGTCAGTTCCAGTCCATCGGCGAAGTTTTCGCCGCCCTCAAACGTCGCGCCCTGTTGATCCTGGTGGTCACGTTCCTGGGCTGCCTAGCCTCGTTGTATTACGCGATGGGGCAGACCAAGGTGTTCGAGGCGACGGCGGTTGTCCAGATCGAAGATGCCCAGGTGCCCGATCAGCTGGCCGGGGCGCTGGCCGCGACCAATGACGCCGCTCGTCGGGTCCGCCTGATCGAACAGCGCCTGATGGCACGGGACAACCTGGTGCGGATCATGGAAAAACACGCCCTTTTCAGTGCCGACCCCACCATGACCATGAGCGAACGCGTTGGTCGACTGCGGGATTCGGTGCGTATTCAACAGCTTCTCGGCCAGGCGCAAAGTTTTGCGCCCGGTGGCAACGCGCCCTCGGGGCTGATGATTTCCGTCCAGATGGATGACGCGCAAAAGGCGGCGGACGTGGCGAACGAGCTGATGCAGTCGGTGATCGACCAGTCGCGCGACCGAAGCGCAAGCCGCGCCCGCGACACGCTGGATTTCTTCGTCGCCGAAGAGACGCGCGTGGGCGCCGAGATCGACGTGCTGGAAGCGGAGATCGCCGAGTTCAAGCGCCTGAATGCCGAGCAACTGCCCACGGGTGTTGTCGACCTGCGGTCGCAGTTGGGCAGCCTGCGGGATACGGACCTGGAACTGGATCAGCAGATCCTGACGATGCAGACCTCCAGCGACCGGACCCGGGACGAGGTGCGTGAACGCCAGATCGCCGCGCTGCAGGAACAGAAGGCCCTGATCGCGGCGCGGATCACCCAGATCGAGGCCCAGATCGAGGGCGCGCCCGAGGTCGAGCGCGAGCTGAACCGGTTGGACCGCGAGATGACCCGCCTGCAGGAACAATACGGCGTGATCACCCGGCGCAAGGCCGAGGCCGAGCTGGGGCAATTGCTGGAGGATCGCAAGGCCACGGACCGTTTCGAGGTCCTGGAAACGGCGCTTGTCCCGGAATACCCAGTGTCGCGCAGCCGCAAGAAGCTGGCCATGATGGGCGGTGTGGCCAGCCTGATGGCGGCGCTTGGCCTGGCCTTCCTGATCGAGACGATGAACCCGGTGATCCGCAGCGCGGCCCAGATGGAACGGGCGCTGGGCATTCAGCCGGTGGTCGCGATCCCGGTGGTGATGACCCGGCAGGACCGCCGCAGCGGCGGGTTGAAACTGCTTGGCAAACTGCTGGCGATCTTCGCGATCCTCGGCCTGGGCCTGAAACTGCTCTGGGATCGGTCGCCGGTGCTGGCAGAGTTCACCGAACGGTTCCTGCCACGGGCGATCCGGGGCTAGTCGCGACACATATTAGAGGTACGGGTGCGCTTTCCCTGCAGCTGGAGAGCGCGCTTGTGGGCCGGGCACGGGGGCGCCCGGCCTCAATAACTGTAACGGTCGAGTTCGGTGCCTTCGGCCTTGTTGAGGATCATCCCCAGGATCGGAGTGCCATCGCCCAGGCGCCGTTCGACCTCGGCGATTTCCTTTTCCGTTGTCATACCGCCGCCGATCACCAGCAGAACACCATCGAACAGGGGCCGCGCCGCGATCACGTCGTCGTAGGACAGGGCCGGGGGCAGGTCGATCAGGACCACGTCGGGATCGAATTCGTCCTCGATCCGCTGCAGGCAGCTCTCGGCCCGCGGGTCCTGCAGCAGTTCCGAGGCATAGGCTTCGGGCCGGCCGTTGAGACCGAAGGCGATGTTGCGCCCGGCGTTGACCGGGTTGCGCCCCATCCGCAGCAGGTGATCGCCCGGCGCGGTCATGCCGCGCAGCATGTCACCCAGAGAGCCGGGGTCAGAGACGCCCAGGATCCTGTGCAGGCTGGGCCGGCGCATGTCGAGGTCCAGCAGCAAGGTTCGGCAGTTTTCCTGTCGTGACAGGCTGATGGCCAGGTTGGCGGCGGTGAAGGTCTTGCCGCATTCCTTGCCCGGAGAGGTGATCGCGACGCGGCGCCAGCCGTTCTCGTGCAGGGCCTGCAAAAGCCGAGTGCGCAGCACGTCAAAGGCCGCATGGGCGGGATCATCGCGGCTGGCGGTGATGATCCGGTTCCGGTCCAGATGCCCCTTGTCGACGGTCATTTCCGCCAGTCCGGCCCAGGCACTGTCTACCTGGTCCGGTTCTTGTGGCGCCTGGGCGGAGGCGGGCGCGCTGGCCGGCTGCTCCGTCACCGGGACCATGCCCGTCAGTGCCAGCGGGGGTACGGCCTCGGTTGCTTCGGCGCGCTCCCGTGCAAGGCGCTCTTCCTCAGCGCGGCGCGCGGCGTCTTCGGCGGCCCTGGCCTCGGCCAGGCGCACCTGTTCGGCTCGTTTTTCCTCTTCGGCAAGGCGTTCGGCCTCGGCCTGCACCTTTTCTTCCGCGGCTCTCCGCCGGGCCTCTGCGGCGCGTTCCTCGTCCGCGCGCTCGGCCTCGATGCGGCGTTCTTCGGCTTGTTTCTCGGCCTGCAATGCGGCCTCGGCCTCTGCGCGTTCGGCAGCTTTGTGGGCCTCGGCTTCGCGCCGGGCGCGGGCGGCCATGACGCGGCGCAGCGCCTCGGCGCGCGCAAGTTCTTCGAGTTCTGCGCGGCGGCGGAGTTTTTCCTGCGCCTTTTCGCGGGCCTTCGCATTGTCTGCGGCCTCGGCAATGCGGCGGGCCTCTGCCTCTGACCGGGCCTGTTCTGCGGCCGCGTCGCGTTTGCGGGCGGCCTCGCGCGCGGTCTCGTCCAGCGGGCGCACGGGGTCAGGCGGTTCGGACACGGGGCGTGCCGATCCCGTGGCGGATGTGCGTTTGCGCCGGAATTTCGGGCTGTCCATCATGTTCATGCCCCTTGCTCCGCAGCCTTCCGGGCCGCGCGTGTCGCCCGTGCGGCCCATGATACCCTTGTGCCCCGCCAATCTGCAGGGCGCGATTCAGTTTTCCGTGTTCGGGATCGCCACAAGGACACCCGGTCGATTTTCGTTAAACCAGCCAAATCTGGCCAGAATAAGGTGGAAACGCCGGGATTGTTGACCAGCACAGCCAATCCAGCGGGGTCAAAAGCCAAAGAGGTTGGCCCGCGTGATCGCCTCTTCGACGAAACGGGCCTTGTCGGTCTCGGGCTGCCAGCCCAGCACGTCCTTTGGCCGCGTGTTCACGAAGGGTGAGAAATGCGCCCGGCTTTTCCAGTCGGCCAGCGAGGGGCGGATCACGCCCTGGCGCCGCAGGGCGTATTTCTTGAGCAGGTATTTCATCGCGTCAGAGGCATAAAAGGCGTTCAGATTGCCCGGCACCACGCGGATTTTTGCGCCCAGCGTTTCGTGGATGGCGTTGAAATAGCCTCGGGCCGAGAGCATCGGCTCTCCGATCAGGTTAAAACTCTGCCCTTCCACGGGCGCGTCGATCATTCGCACCAGCCCGTCGGCCACGTCGTCGATCAGGACAAAGGGTAGGATGTTGCGCCCGTGACCCCAGATGCGCACCGCGCCCGCCCCGTGCCAGCGCCCGATGCCCCAATGTTGCAGCGGTCCGCCGTGGCCAACGACGATTCCGGGCCGCGCGATGACCAGCGGCAGACCCCGTTCCCGGTGCAGCTCCATCAACTTGCGTTCGCATTCCGCCTTGGACCGGGCATACAGGTTGCGATCTGTCATGTCCTCGGCAAAGCCCGTGTCCTCGGTGATCTGCACGTTCGGATCGGACATGTCGTAGCTGGCGATGGTCCCGGTGTAGATCAGCCGTTTGACACCGGCCTTTTCGCTGGCCATCGCGATGCGCAGCGCCACGCCGACATCGTTTTTCAGGCAGTCGGCCCAGGTGTCGTCCAGCGACTTGGCGAGGTTGAAGACCACCTCGATCCCCTGCATTGCCTCTGTCAGCGCGTCGCGATCGTGCAGCGAGGCAGAGACGGTTTCGACGTTCTCGGGCAGGTCGGGGAAGGGGCCGGATGTCCCGCGCGACAGCACCCGCACGTCGCGGCCATCCGCGACAAGGCGCCGGGTCAGGGCGCGGCCGATGAACCCGGTGCCGCCGATGACCATCGCCGTCGGTTTCGGGTGCCGGGTCTGCACGGCGGGCGCGGCGGTCGTCAGGACCTCGGGCGGCAGTTTCGCGATCATCGCGTCGATGGTGCGCATGACCTTGACCGCGCTTTCGCCGGAAAAGCGTGCATCCTGCGGCTTGCCCGCGGCCAGCGCGCCATAGATCGCGGCGTTCATGCCCCGAAAGGACAGGCCATACGGATTGCGGGTGTTCAGCGACCGGAGCTGTGTCCATGCGTTCGACAGCCCTTCGCGCCGGTGTTGGCGGGATAGTTCCAACTGTTTCTTCAGCGGGTTGGCCACCAGATCGGCGGCGTTTTCCCGCTCCACCACCAACACGTCCTGCGCGAAGTCCAGCCGCGCCCGGGCGGATGAGCCGCGCAGGGTGACGGAACGGTCGTCGATGGTTTCCACCATCGCCAGCGTAAAGGTGATCTCGATCTGTCCGGCGCGGGCCAGGATGCGAAATCCCTGCGGGCGCGGGTCCTCTCCCGGCAGCTTCACGGGATGGGTCGCATGGGCGTGCAGGATTTCCATGTCACCAAAGAGATCCTGCGCAAAGGCCACCAGGTGCGGCCCCAGTTCCAGCAGCAGGTTTTTCGGCTGCCGCAAGAGCCACAGGTTGAACGGACCCGACCGCAGCGGCGCCAGCGGCAGTGCCCAGGTGATCTCTGCCGAAGAGACACGGCCATAGTCGCCCGCCGCCAGTGCCTCTTTCATGCGGACATAGGATGGCAGGCCAAGAAAGTTGTGCCCGGGGTGGAATTTGCGGTTCGCCTCCACCGCTGTCCTGTGGATGGAATCGGTCTCGTCGCCGGATTCAGCCACAGGTTTTTCCACAAGCACGTGCAGCCCGCCGGTGAGGCACTGAGTCGCGATATCCTTATGTATATTTGGCGGCGTCAAGATGTGGACGGCGTCGCAGGCCTTCGAATCGATCAGCTCGGTGACAGTTGTGAACACCCTAGCGCCAAGCGGCTCGGCCAGCGCGCGGGCGGCGCTTTCGCGCATGTCGCAGACCGCCGTGACCTCGACGCCCGGGGTCGCGCGGAGGGCGTCGGCGTGCCAGTCTGCGATGTAACCGGCCCCGATCAGGCCGACGCGGATGGGGGTGGACATGGGTTAAATCCTCATTTGTATTCAATAATCCGCATTTCAACGCCAGAGAGCCGCCGCGCGTGAAACCGCGCCATGCCGATCAGGTTCGGGAATTTCGACAGGGTCAGCAACAGGGCCAGCCGGTGCGCCTGTCCGGGCGGCAATCCGTCGGCGCGCAGTCCGCGGATCGAGCGGACATGGCTGTAGCCATAGAGCAACAGGACAAGTGCGCTGATCCAGGACGTTGTGAAAAAACCTGCCAGGAAGAGCAGCGGCAGAACCAGGGCAAAGGTCAGGACGCGGCGGCGTTCGGTCCGGAAATACTCCGGGTGCAGATGGCCCACCTGGGCAAACCCGTGGCCCGTGCGGACCGCACGGCGCCACCACTGGCCAAAGTTCAGCATGGCGGCATCGTGGCGCGTCATCTCCAGCGGCAGGCGTTCCAGCTGCCAGCCGGCCTTGCGCAGGCGGGTGCAGAATTCATCGTCCTCTGCGGCGATCACGAGGGGATTCATGCCGCCCACGCCCGCCCAGGCCTCTGCCCGCACCATCATGTCGCCGCCACAGGCCTGGATCGGCCCTGCGGGTCGGTGCCATTCCCAGTCGCAGATCGCGTTGTAGATCGAGGTATCCGGATGGATTTCCGACCGCCAGCCAGTGACGAGACCAAGCTGCGGGCACGTCTCGAGATGCGTACGCGCGGCGTCGAGAAACCCGGGGTGCAGGGCGCAATCGCCGTCGATGAACATGACAATGCGCGGCGCGGTCAGCGCGTCGAACCCGGCGTTCCGGGCGCGGGCGGCGGTAAAGGGCGTGGACATGTCCAGTTCGACAACCTTGGCACCGGCGGCGCGCGCCTCGGCAAGGCTGTCGTCGGTGGAGCCGGAATCGACATAGACGATCTCGCGCGCCTGCCCCTGGACAGAGGCCAGCGCAGCGACCAGCCGCGCGCCCTCGTTCCGGCCGATCAGGACGACATCGACGGGGGTCACGGGCGTTTCCCCCGTGGCGGCGTTCCGGTGGCATAGCCGCTGAACAGCGTCGACAGCCAGCCCGCCTCGCGCGTGATGTTGAATTCGGTCTCGACCTTGGCGCGGCCTTCCAGACCCATCCGCCGGCGCCGCAGGGGGTCCTGGGTCAGGGCCTTGATGGCGTCCCGCAGGCCCTCGGCGTCACCGGGTGCCACCAGCAGTCCCGACGTGCCCTGCGCCACCAGTTCCGGCACCCCGGCGATGCGGGTGGTGATGACCGGAACGTGAGAGGCCATCGCCTCCATCAGGACCACGGGCACGCCTTCGGCGAAACTGGGCAGGACAAAGAGATCTGCCGTCGACAGTGCTTCCGCGACCTCGGATTGCGACTGGTAGCCGGTGAAAGTGACGGGCAGCCCCTGCGCTTGCGCTTCCAGCGCGGCGCGGTCGGGGCCGTCTCCGATGATCGTCACACGCAGTCCGGGCGTGTCGGGGGCAAGCCGGCGCAGCGCCTCGACCAGGATCGGCACGCCCTTGACCCCGGCCAGCCGGCCGACGAACAGCAGATGCGTGCCCTCGCCCGCGTGGGGTGCAGGGGAATACCGGTCGGGATCGACACCGCAATGCACGATGTGAAAGCGGTCCCAATGCGCCTGGTCGGCAAAGCACATCAGCTGTGACCGGCAGTATTCCGAGATGCAGGCGACAAAGGTGGCGCGGGCCGCCTTTTCGTCGATGCGCCAGTGGTGCGGCTCGAAGAAGATGTCCGGCCCGTGGATGGTGAAACTGTAGGGAATGCCCGACATTTCCGAGGCCAGCATGGCCACCGTGCAGGAGGCCTTGGCGATATGGTTGTGCAGGTGGTCGACACCCTGATCGGCCAGGTGCGCGGCCAGCACCCCTGCCTCGAGGAAATAGATCAGGTTGTAGAGCCGGCCTTTCACACCCTTGGGTGCCGTCCGCCAGGCCAGTTTCAGCGCGCCCAGGTAACGGCCCGGTTGGCGCATCCAGCGCAGATGGGCGCGCAGCAGGGTCAGCGGGTTCCTTGCCGCGTCCAGCACCTTGTAGGTCCGGGCGTGTTCCGCGCGCTGTTCCGGGCCGACGAGGTGTTCGGCCCCGGTGGTGCGGATCGAACAGGTCTCGACCTCATGGCCTAGGGCGCGCAGGGCGGCGACCTCGCGCTGGATGAAGGTATCGGACGCGCGGGGGTATTCACCGGTCAGGTAGGCCAGTTTCGGCAGGCTCATCCACGATCCTCCGCCGCGCGGGTCATCAGGTCCTCGAAGGTGTCGGCGTCTTCGCCCGGAAAGGCGCTGCGCATCCGCGTGTTGGGATAGCGGAGCGGCATGAGCCGTGCTCGCAGGATGTTCTCGCGAAAGAGGCCGGGCAGGTTGCCTGAGATTGGTTTCAACAGGCGCACCAGTGCAAGCCAGGCCCCGTAGGGAACCGTCACGTTCAGGCGTGGCCAGCCCAAACAGCGCCTGTGCGCGCGCAGGAACCGCGCGCGCGTGGGGCGATCGTCGTCAAAGACATTGACGATGCCGGGGCCGGGGGTGGACGTGCGCGCGGCCTCGATGGCGATTTGCGCGCAGAGGTCCACATGGGCCAAAGGCAGCTCGCCATGCGACCCGATGGTGACAAAGAGCTTGGAGGCCCGGAACCCCTGCAGCGCGTGCCAGGTCCGCCCCGGTCCCCAAAGCGCGCCGGGCCGCAGGATCCAGCCGTCCTGAAGATCGTCAAGGAACAGTGCCTCTTGCAGGCGCTTGGAGCCGGCATAGGCGTCGCGGGCCTGTTCCGGCGTATCGGGCAGGGGGATCAGCGGCGTGGATTCGCTGACCGCGTCACCGGGCGCCAGCGCGTCGGTATCATAGACGGCAAGAGACGAGATCAGCACGAGGCGTGCGTCACTGTCGCGCCATGCGTCGCGCAGGGTGCGGGTGGCGCTCAGCGTGTCGCGGGCGACTGCCGCCGGATCGTCGCCCAGATGGGCCGCCGCGTGGATGATGGCGCAGTCCTCGGGTAGGGCTGCGCGCAGGCGGTCTGCGGCATCGGGGGCGGTCAGGTCCAGTTGCAGTGGTGTGATCCCCGCGTCCCCGGCCCAATCCGCCGGAAGGCTGTTGCGATAGAGCGCAAGGACCGGCAGGCCCCGGCGTCGGGCCTCGGCCACGCAGGCGCGGCCCAGAAAACCGCCCGCCCCGGTGATGGCAATCGTCATCTGGCCCAAGGCATCGGCTCCATCGGTTCGCAGGTCGTGGTCATGGACTGGGCGCCGGCTGTTTCTCCGGCGTTCTGGATCGCCAGCGTGACCTCTGTCAGGTGCAGGGCAAAATCGTTCGACATGCGGCAGGGGCGCCCCTGATGAAGTGCCTTCAGCACCTCGGCCGGACCCAGCATGAAGTTCATCGCTGCAGCCCCCCATCGCTTGACCTTGGGATGGGTCGGCTGCGGCAGGCGCAGGGTGCGGGGAAAGGGATGTTCCATCAACCGCCGTCGCAGGGTCAGCCGACGCGCGAATGTCACCTTGGCCGCGTTGTCCCAGGCGGCGGCGCATGACAGCACGCCCTTGTCGCCTACGATGCGGATGCGGTGATCGTGCGGCGCAGTGATGGAACAGGTCAACCGCGTGACGGGCCCCTTGTCAAAGAACAGCATCGCCACCGAAAGGTCCGGCGCAAAAGGGCCTGCGCCTTCCTTGTCGGGGATTGTTTCGGCAGAGGCGGCGACCACGGTGCGCACCGGCCCGAACCAGGAAATCAGCCAGGTCAGGTAATAACCTGCGTGTTCCATAGTGCAGCCGGTGCGGAATTCATCTTCGTAGGGCCAGGGGGCGCCGGAGTCCGACAGCCATTTGCGATAGGCGGCTTGCGGGATGAACCCGTCGTCGAGTTCGGCGTAGATGGCGCGGGGCGTGCCAGCGATGCCGGTGCGCAGGGCATGTCCCAGTGTCTGGGCCGCCTCTCCCAGCGCGGAACAGGGGGCAGAGGCCAGCATCAGCCCTTTTTCCCCGGCCAGCGCGTGGAGTTCCTTGGCCTGTTCCAGCGTCATGGCCAGCGGTTTTTCGGAATAGACATGGCGTCCCGCCTGAAGGCAGGCGCGCGAGGTGTCGAAATGGGCATGGGGATTGGTGAGGTTCAGGACCAGCGCCCCGGGCGCACGGTCCAGAAGGTCCGCCAGGCTGGCGCGGGCCGGCAATCCCCAGAAATCACAGAAGGCGCGCAGGCGGTCGGCATCCCGGTCCCAGACCCCGGCGACGGTTATGCTCGGCATCGCGGCCAGCGAGCGCATGTAGAGATCGGCGACAAAGCCACAGCCCAGCAGAACGACCTGCCCGGCCTGCGCGCCCTGACCGGCGCCCGACTCTGCCCTGCTCGACTTCACTGTGCCACCCTTGGCCCGCCTGCGTTGGTGCGAGGATAAAACACCTAAACATGGCCATATTTCGACGTGCACCGGGAAATTGCGGCAGTGCGGCACCAGTGATGTCGAAAAAAGGGAATGTATTGTGGAAAGGTCACTGCGCCTGTCACGGGAACAGGCTATTGCTGCGGGCGGGGGAACAGGGTGCCGTTATGGAATTCCGATTTGGCGATGACACGGTTGTCGTGAACGTGCCGACATGGGCCGTGCTCGAGGCGCGGGTGCGCGAGCGGTTTGCCCGCCGCGCCGGTTTTGCGCTGGCCACGATCAACCTCGATCACATCGTCAAGTTGCGCGGTTCGGACAGTTTCCGCACCATCTACGCGGCACAGGATTTCGTGGTGGCCGACGGGTATCCGATCGTCTGGCTGTCGCGGCTGGCGGGGCGGCCCGTGTCGCTGATCCCCGGCTCCGAGGCGATTCTGCCGCTGGCCCAGATCGCGGCGGCGCAGGGGGTGACCGTGGCGCTGTTCGGGTCGTCCGAACCCGTGTTGGCGGCGGCGGCGGAATACCTCGAACGCGAGGTGCGCGACCTCGAGGTCGTATGCCGGATCGCGCCGCCGATGGGATTCGACCCGGCGGGCCCGGAGGCCGAGGAGATGTTGCACCGGATCGCTGAGTCCGGCGCGCGGCTGTGTTTCATCGCGCTGGGAGCGCCCAAACAGGAAAGCTTTGCCGCCACCGGGCGCCGGGTGGCGCCGGAGGTGGGCTTTGCCTCGATCGGGGCAGGGCTGGATTTCTTTGCCGGCACCCAGCAGCGGGCGCCGAAATGGGTGCGCCGGATCGCGATGGAATGGCTGTGGCGGATGATGCTCAGCCCCGGGCGGCTGGCCGGACGCTATGCGAAATGTGCCCTGGTGCTGCCGGGGCTGGCGGTGCGCGCCATGCTGCTGCGGTTCCGCGACCGCAAGGCGTGACCGGGGGCGGTGGGTGCAAGCACCCACCCTACGGCGTCAGAGCCTGCGGGGCCGTGGGCGTCGCATCATCAGCGTGTCTTTCAATTTCGTCTTGAGTCCGCGCGGCGGCAGCAGTTCCATGTCTCGCTCAAACACGGCGCCGTTCAAGGCTTCATCCCGCATCAGTGCCAGTTTCACCCCCCATTGCGCGGCTGTCTCCGGCGGTAGCCCATCGGGGATGCCCATGCCGGTGGCCAGCGCCCCGGGCAGCCAGTCGGTGAGGACGATACCGGGAAAGCGGTCGAACAGATCGGCGATCAGGGCGCGGGTCAGCACCCTTTGCGCGCCCTTCGACACGGAATAGGCCGCCGAGGCGGGCAGGGGCGCGATGTCGGCATAGCTGGCAACGTTCAGGATGCGCCCTGTCCCGCGCGGCGCCATGTCCTGCAAGGCGGCCCAGGAGCAGGCGTAGACCCCGCCAAGATTGATCGCCAAGCTTTGCCAGAACAGCTCTGGTGTTTCGTCGAAAACATCGCGCTTGGGGTAGACGGCGGCGTTGTTGATCAGCAGGGCCAGCGCCCCGTGGCGGGCTGTGACCTCGGCAATGCCCTGCCGAACCGCCGAAAAATCCGACACGTCCATCGGCAGCGCTGTGAACCGGCCTGCGCAGGTGGCGCCGGTTTCCTCCAGCGCCGCGGCCCGGCGTCCGGTGCCGATCACGGTAAAGCCCGTGTCGCACAGCTGGCGGGCCAGGGCCCGGCCCAGACCGGACCCCGCGCCGGTGACAATGGCAAACCCGTCTGCCGGCGTGATCCGGGTCATCGCTGATCCTCCAGGATGTGGCTGGCCACGCGCAACGCGTTGGCGGCGATGGTCAGGCTGGGGTTCACCCCCATCGAGGTGGGCATGAAACCGGCATCCGCAACCCAGAGGTTTTGCAGGTCATGCGCACGGCCATCGGCGCGGGTGACGGAGCTTGCCGGGTCATGCCCGAAGCGCAGGGTGCCGCAGGGATGGCCCCAGTTCAGTTCCGGCGTCATCGACAGGAACAGGTGCCGGTGCCCGCGCAAGCCCCTGCGCAGCGCCTTGCGAAAGGCGCGGCGGCGGCTGCGCAATTCATCCGACAGCGTATAGGTCACGGCCAGTTTGTCGGGGTTCGCCGGATCGAAAAGCACCCGGTTATGGGCGTAGGGAAAATCCTCCATCAGCCCGACAAAGAGATGCGCATGGCCCAGCATGGTCTTGGCGACGGCGGCCAGGGGACGCGACAGGGCGCGTAGGCGCGGCTGGCCGCGCAGGTCGAACATCCGGTTGAGGAAATGCACCATCTCGCCATAGGACGCGCGGATGCCCATCGCCTGGACCGCGCCCAGCCGCATGTCCTCGCGGTGATAGAAGTCGCGGAACGAAATCGCCTTGGTCGCGCCGCTGTCCGGCACCCCGCGTTTCGGCCAGAGCGCAAAGCGTTCGTCGACATGCAGCATCAGGTTGCACCCGACAAGGCCCGAGGAATTGGCGAGGCCCCTTGGTGCGGCCTCAGAGGCCGAAGCCAGCAGCAGCCGGGGCGAATGCAGGGCGCCGGCGGCAAGGATATAGCGCCTGGCGCTGAGCGTCCGCGTCTCGCCGTCGATGTGGATCTCGGCGCCGGTGATCCTCGTGCCATCACTCATCAGGCGCGTGACCGCGACGCCGGACAACAGATGCGCATTCCCTGTCGCCAGCGCCGGTTCAACCCCGGCAGAGCGTCCGTCCATCTTGCACAGCTTCGGGCACTTTTTGCCCAGGCAGTTCTCACAGCCCTCGACCCGGGCGATGCCGGTATGGGTGCGGTAGGGATGCAGTCCCGCGGCGCGCAGGCTGTCTGTCAAGGCGGCCTCTGCCGCGTGCAGGGGCGGTGGGGCGTCCAGCGGCATCGGCGTCTCGGGCGACAGCGGGTCGGGCGTACCGTGCACCCGGAATTGCCGCGCGGCGCGGTCGTACCAGGGGGCCATTTCGTCAAAACCCACCGGCCAGCCGCCGGTGGGATGGGGCTGTCCCGGAAGGTCGTCCAGATCGTGCCGTTCAGGCCGTTCCAGCGTGGCTGCGTAAAAGACCGAGCTGCCGCCGGGACCGCTGCCCAGAGGGGCAAAGAATTGCGTTTCCACCCCGTCCAGCGAGACATGCAGCGGATCGGGCCAGAGACCGCGCGCGGCGCGGGCCTCGGGGACAAAGACCTCTGTCAGGCCGTTGCGCTCGCTGCGCAGGCCCTCCGCGCCCTTCTCGACGAACAGCACCTTTTGCCCGGCCTCTGCCAGGGCACGGCCCAGCGTGCCGCCGCCCATGCCCGCGCCGATGACGATGGCATCCCAGTCGGTCTCGAACAGAGAGGTCATCCGTCCGAGGCCCCTTGCATCGAGACCTCGGGGATCAGCGGCCGAAAGACCGGCTGCAGGACCGTGCGGATCCGGATCGCGGCGGAATTGGTCAGGTGGTTGTTGTCGAAATACTGGCCCTGCCCGCCTTGCACGGCGGAACAGATGCCATCGGTGCAGAACTGCGGCCAGGTATCGAGGAAGGTGATCACCCCCTGCTCTGCCAGCGGCAGCCAGGGGGCATCCGAAAGCGTCGCCCGCAACACGATGGCATCGGCGGGCACGCTGGTCTCTGTCCGCGCGGGCGCCGCCAGGGGCAGGCCCGCATGGGCGGCCTCACGCGCCGCGAGACGGCTGTTGTAAAGCGGGATTTCCGGCGGCTGGCGAAGGACATGGACGCGGGACACATGGCGGCGCAGCTCTGCCACCGTGTCGCGCGCGGCCTCTGCCAGCAGCAGCGGCTGTGTCACCTTGGTAGATACGGGCCGGTCCGTGGGGTGCAGCGCGATCCTGTCATGCGCGTTCAGGCCGACGCCCTGTCCGGTGGCATAATAGGCCCACCGTCCGATGAGCAGGATGGAGTCAAGGTTGTCGAGGGCGGGCAGGGCCTGGCGGATCTGCGTGTTGGCCTGGGTGCAGGCCATGTCCTGCGCGGCGGTGGCGGCGCTTTCGACCTTGCGCAGCCCGAACAGGGGCGCGCAGCCGGCGCGCCAAACGAGGATACCGGGCACCTCGGCCTCATGCGCGGCGATGTCCAGCCCCTCTTTCATGGCGCGTACATGGCTGTCCCCCCAGACCAGCAGGCGTGGCGCGCCCTCCGGCCCGATCGGACAGACCTCCAGCCCGTCGAGCGGGCCGTCATCGGGTATGGTGCAGCGGCTCCAGTCCTGGAGGAAGTCGCCCGAGGCGGCGATATGCACCCGTGCCTCTGGCCCGAACCGGGCAGGCAACCCGTCGCCTTTGAACAGCACGGCCCCCAGCGCCAGCGCGGCGGTGGAGGCCAGCGCAACGCCCCCGAAGACAGTGCGCCCGGACAGCGCGCGGGCATGGCGCACGGGCTGTTCGACAAAGCGCCAGGACAGCCAGGCGAGACCGAAGGACAGCGCCATCCACGCCAGCGATTCCGGCAGGCCCATATCCCCCCGCAGCGAGGTGGCCAGCGTGTAGACCGGCCAGTGCCAGAGGTAGAGCGAATAGGAAATCAGCCCGATCATCCGCATCCAGGGATGGGTCAGCAGCCGATTGACCGCACAGGCCCCGGTGCCTGATGACAAAAGCAGCACGGTTCCCAGCACCGGCGGAATCGCCAGCACGCCGGGAAACAGCGGCCCCGCCGGAATGAAGCAGATCGAGGCCAGCACCATGACCAGCCCGACCGAGGACAGCGCCGGGTGCCCACGCCAAGTCGCGCGGGTTTCATGCCCCCAGATCGCCAGCAGGACGCCGGACAGCAGCTCCCAGGCGCGGAACGGGAAGAGGTAGAAGGTGGCCGTGTGCGACAGCGGCGTGACCAGAACGCAGGCGGCCAGCGACACAGCCCAGCAGGCCATCAGCACGCCGATCACCCCCCAGCGCCAGCGCGCCAGAAGGACAATCGCCAGCGGCAGGAAGATGTAGAATTGCTCCTCGACCGCGAGCGACCACGTATGCAGGAGCGGCTTGTCTTCGGACGCGGTGTCGAAATAGCCCGCCTGCCTGAAGAACAGGACGTTCGACAGGTAGACCGTGGAGGCGATCACCGCCTTGCCGTATTCGCGGAACTCGAACGGCAGCAGCAGGATCCAGCCCAGCGCGGTGGTGACCAGCAGCATGGCGAAAAAGGCGGGGGCAA
This sequence comes from Mameliella sp. AT18, assembly GCF_028807275.1. NCBI lineage: Bacteria > Pseudomonadati > Pseudomonadota > Alphaproteobacteria > Rhodobacterales > Roseobacteraceae > Antarctobacter > Mameliella sp. AT18. Next base: position 14,271 of record NZ_JARAMO010000043.1, on the reverse strand, counting down.
GGCGGCGGAAACGGCGGATGTAGAAACTCGGCAGGCTGATGCGGCCCGTCGAATCGTATTCGCGCCAGAGGATGCCGCCGATCAGAAAGCCCGAGATGACAAAGAAGATGTCGACGCCCACGAAGCCGCCCGAGAGCGGCAGGCCGAAGTGGTAGAGCACCACGGCAAGCACGGCGAGAGCGCGCAGCCCGTCGATGTCCCCCCGGTAAGGGAGAGGCATATGCGCAGGCGCGCTCATGGCTGCGGGTGTCCTCGGCCAAGGGGCGGGAGCGTCATCTTCGTCCTTCCGGATTCTCCGGGTTTTGCGCACTCTGCGGTCAGAGTGTTGCCATACTCCTTAGGATACCGCATTTCAGGGCAGGAATATGGCGGATCGCGGGTGTTGGATACCGGAATGGCGGAAAATCTGATCTCGGCCCAGGTGCCGGACTGGTCGCGTGAGCGGATCGAGCGGTTCTGGGAACCGGGCAAGAAGATGATCCGCGCGGTCCGCCGTTACCAGGCCTGGCGCGGACGCGGCCCGCTGGGACGGGTGGTGGCGCGATACTGGGTGCTCAACCACTGGTTCTGGTCGCTGCTGTGCCAGAGCGAGCTGCACCTGACGACCGAGATCGGCGGCGGGCTGCGCCTGACCCATCCGACGGGGATCATCGTGCACCCGGAGGCGCGGATCGGCGTGAACTGCATGATCTTTCACCAGGTGACGCTGGCGGGGCCGGTGGTTCTGGGGGGGCACGTCGACGTGGGTGCGGGGGCCAAGCTGATCGGGCCGCTGACCGTGGGCGATCACGCGGTGATCGGTGCCAACGCGGTGGTAACACGGGATGTGCCCGCCGGGGCAACCGTGGCGGGGGTTCCGGCAAAGGTGATCTCCGGGCCGGATTGAGCGGACGAGGTCAGGGGGGCGAACGGCGAAAGCGCAGGGTGTCGGCGCTGGTCGTCTCGGGATCGGGCCGAAAGCCGGATTTTTCCAACACGCGGGCGGAGGCTGGGTTGGCACGGTCGACGCCGGCGAGAAGCGTGATCCGGGCGGTTCCGTCGAGATGTGCCGCGAGGCCCTGTACCAGTTCGGTTGCATAGCCTTTGCCCCAGGCCTCTTCGGCGAAGAGATAGCCAAGGTGCGTGCAGTCCTCGTCGCCTTCGGGATCGGAAAACAGCATGAGCAGGCCGATCAGGGTCCCGTCGGTTTCGACCAGCCAGACGTCCGACACGGCACGGCGCGCGGCGATCCAGTTGGCGATCTGCCCTTCTGTCTCGTCCAATTGAACCGAAGGCGGCAGAGGCCGCAGGACGGGTGGCGTGAGGATCTGGGCGAGGCGTTTTTCAAGTGCCGGGCGGCTGGCGGGATCGTCGAGCGCCGCCTCCCAGGGCGTGACACGCAGCCGCTCGGTGGCGAACCCGGTCAATAGCCCAGCCCGTCGAGCGGGCGCCCGTCGAGCAGGGCGCAGTAGACGTCGATGGTCTTTTCGCCCTTCATCGCCCAGGGGAAATAGCCGTCGGCGTAGGATTTCGCGCGGGCTGCGGTGACGGCCATGTTGCCCGGCACCTCGGCGCAGGCTTCCATTTCCAGGCGGAATCCCTCGACCATGCGGTCGAAGCTGCCCATTTCGACTCGGGCGCCCCGGCCATGATCGGCCAGGTCGCCGGGGGCGCCGTAATTCGCCACGATCACCTGGCAGCCGCAAGCCATCGCCTCGATCACCACACCTGCACCCAGCTCTCGGATCGAGGGGAAGACGAAGGCGTCGGACTGGCGCATCATCTCGGCCACCTCTCCCTGGCTCTTGCGGCCATGCATCGTGATGCAGTCCTGCAGCCCGTGTTCGGCAATCAGCGCCTCCATCCTCGCGCGTTCCGGCCCGTCACCGACGATATGCAAATGATGGCGGCGCAGCGCTTCGGAGGCGGCAAAGGCGCGGATCGGCAGTTCGGGCAGCTTGTAGGGAACAAGGCGGCCCGCATAGAGAAAGTCCAGCCGCCCGTCACCACGGCTGCCCGCAGGCGCGGCGCCTTTGGCGTGAAAGATGGCAGGGTCAAAGCCGATCTCGGGGAAGGAGACGATGCGCGCATCCTCGACCCGGGGCAGGTCGGCACGGGTATGGGAAAAGGCGCAGAGCACGGCGGCGGCATCGTCGTAGGTGCTGCGCGCGTAGGGCAGGTACTTGTAGAAATTCCGAAGCTTGCGCAGGCCCTCCTTTTCGCGCGCCTGTTCGGCGGCGAAGGCGCGCGGCCAGTCGAGGTTGCCGTTCAGGGGCCCGATCACGAAAGGCTGTCGCACCTTGTGCGCCAGCCAGCTGGGCAGGGTGGGCGACATCGGCGTGATGCGGTGCACGATGTCGAAACGTCCGGCCTTCAGGTCATCGCGGAAGTGTTTCCAGACGCCCCGTTCGAAGGCGAGGTAAGGCAGGTAGTTGAAGATCATCGAGGTCGACCAGCCGACCTCTTCGCCGCCGCGGATCAGCCTGGCCAGCTGGTACATGGGAGAGGCGATCCACTCGTTGTCGATATAGACCACGGGCACGGGCGGCCCGTCCTTCTCGATGTTCTCGCGGTTGCGGACATGGGTGGCCACGGTCACATCCGCCAGCTTTCCGATCTCCAGCGCGTACTTGTAGCCGACGATGGGCAGCGACGGCCATTCCGGGTTGCATTCGTCGGCGACCAGCAGGACGCGGGGTCTTTGGGGCATCTTGGACCTTTCTAAATCGCCGTGCGGCGCCGCAGGGGGGCGGCGCTGGCGGCCTGGTGCCGCCTTGGGGTGGCTTCACGCAGGCGCTCGGCGTAGCCGGTCAGCGCGCCGGCGATCAGCCAGGTCAGCGGCGTGAGCGTTGCATTGGGGATCATGTCGGCCACGTTGATCGCCAGCATCAGCGAGAGCGGCCCGACAAAGGGGGATACGGCATCCGCACGCTGCCTGGACATCGCGCGCCAGATCAGCACCAGTGGCCAGAGCAACAGGCCGAATTGCGCCAGGAACCCGACCCAGCCATAGGTGCCGATCGAGACGATCCAGAACCCGTCGGTCACGGTCAGGATGGCGCCGCTGAATGGATCCAGGATGTGATTGCGCCCCCAGCTGCCCCAGCCGAAGACCGGCTTTATATAGGCGCGTTCCAGCAGCGTGTCCTCGTTCTGGAAACGGAAGCGCAGCGATCCGGCCCGGTCCGGGTCGATCTTTTCCGCCTGGGCCAGCATCTGTTCCTGCGGCACCAGGTCGGCGCCCTTCAGGATCGGGTAGGCCAGGGCGACCGCGCCGATCAGCAGCGCGATGCGCAGTTGCGTCCGAGGCGCCAGCAGGACCACAAGCGGCACCAGCAGAACCATGAATATCAGTGCCCCCAGCGACTTGGCCATGACCAGAACCAGGGTCAGGTAGCCCGCAACGGCCAGCGCCTTGATCTTTCCCGCGCCCTCGTGCCAGCGCCACAGCGCCCAGGCCGAGACGACAGAGGTCATCAGGAAGAAGGCGACCCAGATGCCGTGGTAGAGGAACACGATGGGGCGATAGCCGCCAAAGCGGATGGTCTGGGCAAAGAAATGTTGGAAATAGCCATAGACCCAGTTGTTGAGCTGGGGCGAGACGCGCATTTCCAGCAGCATCAGCGGCGTGTAGATCAGCCCACCCACGACCAGCGCGCGCAAGAGTTCCCGCATCGCCCCGCCAGAGGCCAGGTGCTGGCGGCCCAGAAGGAAGGGCAGCACCATCAGGAATTGTTCCAGCACCAGTGCCGCCGCATCCTTGAGCCCCAGCGCGGGCAGGCCGATGATGCCGAAATAGATCGGCTCTCCGTTGTTGAGCACCGTCATCACGGGCGAGAAGACGAAGGTCAGCAAAAGCACCTTGCCAAGACCCGACTGCGGCAACAGGGGGCCGCCCGTGTCCTTGCGCCACAGGGTCAGGGCAAAAGCCATCAACGCCGGGATATTGTGCTTGTCCAGGGGCGGCATCATCGGAAAGTCGAAGACCGCGGGCGGTTCCGGCAGGAACAGGTAACACAGCATCAGCGACCAGATGATCGCACGATCGAGGCGCAGCCGTGACATCATCACGGCTACGAAGATCGGGCTTGCCGCCAGTGCAAGGAAGGCGATCTGGTTGGGCATGGTCGCTTTGCGTTTGGGCGCGGGATGCGCTGGGTCTCATTGTGACCTAGCGGTGGGCTGGGGCAAAGTCGCGGCTGCAATGCAGCAAAACAGTGAAATCCGACACAATTCGGGCCCTGTACCCAAATTGGCGCGGAACGGTCGTAAAAACGCCAGTTTCTTCTATCATTGTCTTGTCAACGCCCGCGCCAGGAAGGAGCTCATGGCCCGCGACACCCTCCGCATCGCCTACCTGTGCGATATGTCCCCATTGGACCGGAACCTGTATTCCGGCGGAAATGCGCGTATTTTCGATGCGTTGCGGACCCATGCGGGTGAAGTCACGGTGTTGCCGCAGACCTGGGCGGGGGCAGAACCCCTGCGCCGCCTGATCCATGCCATGCCGGAACGGGTGAACCTGCGCGCGCGCTGGCGCACACATTATGCCTTGCGCCATGTGATCGCGCGCCCGATCGAGGCGGAGCTGCGTCGGGGGGGCTATGACGTGCTCTTCGGGGCCTATGCACTGCACGCGCTGGCGGGGGTGCGAGTGCCTTCGGACATGGTCGCGGCCTTCACCTCGGACGCGACGCAGACGGTCTACCGCGAATCCGAGGTCGGGCAGGCGCATGAACGGGTCTTCAAGCTGGGCCGCTTCCTGGATGACTGGGTCGAACGGCAGGAGCGCGAGGCGCTGGCGCGGGCCGACCTTCTGCTGTGGCCGTCGGAATGGCTGCAGAAGGCAGTGGAAACCCGCTATGGCATCGCGCCGGACCGCAGCCGCCTGGTGCCCTGGGGCGGCAATATAGCTGACCCGCCGCCGCCCGCCCCACGCAGCCTGCGCCGGGGAGAGCCCGTGCGCCTGCTGGTGATCGGGCGTGACTGGTCGGCCAAGGGTGGGCCGGTGGCCTTTGACACGATGATGGCGCTGCGGGATGCGGGTGTGGACGCGCAACTGACCGTGATTGGCTGCGTCCCGCCAGAGAACAATTTCAACCATTTCGTTACCGTGCACCCGCAGCTGAACAAGGCGGTGCCCGAGGAACAGGCGATCTTTGACCGCGCGCTGGCAGAGGCACATTTCATGGTCATGCCGTCCTTTGAATCCTACGGGTTTGCCTTTTGCGAGGCCGCAGCCCACGGCCTGCCAGCCCTCTGCCTTCGGGTCGGGGGCGTGCCGGTTCGCGACGGGATCACCGGCCATGCCTTGCCGCCGGGGGCAGAGGCCGCGGATTTCGCGGGCAACATCCTGTCCTATCTGGATGCGCCCGACAGCTATGCCCGGCTCAGCCGCGCGGCGCGGGCCGAGTACGAGGCGCGGCTCAACTGGGATGCCTGGGGGCGTCGGACCGCGACGCTGTTGCACGAGGCGGTGGCGCGCAAACGCGATGCCCGCGCGGCCCGGAGCGCCTGACACTCTGGGCCGCCGCTGGTGCTGCGGCGCGGCATGTGCTACCTCACACCCCGAGTCTTTCCCAAAGCCCGATGCGGCCGGAGCACATCATGTCCCCCCTCACAGATCACGGTTTGGCCGTGCAATCCCGCCTTTCGCAGGCCTATGGGCTAAGTCCCGACGCCGTCCTGTCGATGATGGATGCGGTCAGCCGTGGCGGCGGGATGCAGGCGCAGTTCAACGTGCCGGAGCTGGGCGGCATGGGCCAATGGCAGTCCGGCGGCATGACGATGGTCGGTGACATGTTCAACACCGGGTTGCAGAACACGGTGAACAATCTCTGCGGCGAGATCGCCAATGCCTACTATCAGGGCGCCTTCTACCAGCCCGCGCCGCAGCCGCAGGGCAGCTGGCAGGGCCAGCAGCAGGGCGGTGCCTCGATGACATTCTCGGGCGGCAGTTTCGGCTCCTGGTGGCCGTCGGACCTGGGCCAACCCTCGTCGCAGGGCTCGCAGAACAACCTCAGCTACGCGATCTTTCCGCAGTCGCGGCGGCTGGCGGTGAACCTGAACGGGCAGGTGACGGTCTATGACACCGGCGACCACCTGATCGGCGGCGTCGGGCAGCAGCAGTCGGGCGATGCCAGCTGGACCTTCACCAGCCAGTACGGGACGGTCTACCTGAACCAGCTTCCGGTGGTTTCGGGGGCGGGCTCCGCGCCCGAGCCGTCCTTTGTCCAGCCCGAGCCGGCGCCCATGCAGCCAGAGCCGGTCTACCAGCCAGAGCCTGTTTCCCAGCCCGATCCGGCCCCTGCGCCGGTTCAGCAGGGCGGCGATTCCGACCAGATCTTTGCCGCGCTGGAAAAGCTGGGCAGTCTGCGCGACATGGGCATCCTCAGCGAGGACGAATTTGCCGCGAAGAAGGCGGAGTTGCTGTCGCGGTTGTGAGGAAAGGTGCCGCGAAGTCCGGTTCGAGCCCAAACCTCCAAGACCTAGCACCTGCAGCGAATGAAGGTTATCATACCGCCTATGGATAGTGGGGCCAGCTTTCAAATGCTATGAAGCTGGCAGAAACGCACCCAACATGTTGATCATCGCGATGTTCCAAGCGTTAGCCTTCCGATTGGTTGTGGCTTTTTTGACTTTTTTTGCTGCACACGAGAGCCGCGCTGAGTCGATTGACGTCATCTGTTCCAATATGTCGGCTTTGAATTCTCCATTCGTTTTCCTTTTGGCAAGGCACTTGGATTTCGAACCGAACGTTGCCATTAACCCGAGTCAAAGCGAGATCGTGGCCGGTGGCGACGTGGGAACGGTTCGTCTTGTCATCTCAGGCCGTAGCTACAATGACGTTCTTGCTTGTACAGATGCGCTCAAGATTGAACGAGTTGTCCTTGAGCGTAGAATTCGAACACTCCGCAAGCGATTAGGTAAATTGGGAGAACCCATTTTCCCCGGAGCACCGCGAGGTACAGTGACCTCGCTTGGAGAGGCTGTAACAGTCGAAGGCGTGCAACTCTTTATCAGTGTCTCAGTAGACGACGATGCAATCGCGGCAACTGAAGCAGTTCTACAAGCGCAAAATCTGAACAGTCAGACATGCTGGTCTGACGCCGCTTGTTTGTCCGCAGTAGAAGCATATTGGTCGAACGCGGTAAAATAAAGACCAAGGCTTTGTCGACAGCGAATGCGCTCCTGAAAGCAGTCTTTACGAGGAGTTCTTTAAACGTCCATTGCGTCCGCAATTCGGTCGTTGCCGGCACATCCATCACGGACCTCGTATTACCCCCCACAGTCAGTGCATTCTGGTCTTAAACCGCCCATCTAACTGGCCCTATCCGGCGCTCCATCCCGCCAGTAGATTGCCCCTCAACCGCCGGCGCCTTCTGCCGGCGCCTTTGCCTTGGGAGCGCGGCTTATGAAAATGACCACCGAAGAAGCCTTCGTGAAGGTGCTTCAGCGTCACGGGATCGAACATGCCTTCGGGATCATCGGCTCGGCCTTCATGCCGATCTCGGACCTGTTCCCCAAGGCGGGCATCATGTTCTGGGACTGCGCGCACGAAGGCTCGGGCGGGTTCATGGCCGATGGCTATACCCGCGCCTCGGGCAAGATGAGCATGATGATCGCCCAGAACGGGCCGGGCATCACCAATTTCGTCACCGCCGTGAAAACCGCCTACTGGAACCATACGCCGCTGTTGCTGGTCACGCCGCAGGCCGCGAACAAGACCATCGGGCAAGGCGGGTTCCAGGAAGTCGAACAGATGAAACTGTTCGAGGACATGGTCGCCTACCAGGAAGAGGTCCGTGATCCCTCCCGCATCGCCGAGGTGCTGACCCGCGTCATCGCCAAGGCCAAGCTCGCCAGCGCGCCGGCGCAGATCAACGTGCCGCGTGACTACTGGACGCAGGTCGTCGACATCGAGATCCCCGAGCCGATCCTCTTTGAACGCTCCTCGGGGGGCGAAAACTCGGTCGCCGCCGCCGCCGCGTTGCTGTCGGAAGCCAGGAACCCGGTGATCCTGAACGGTGCGGGCGTCGTGCTGTCCGAGGGCGGTATCGCCGCCTCGATGGCGCTGGCCGAGCGGCTGGAGGCGCCCGTCTGCGTCGGCTACCAGCACAATGACGCCTTCCCGGGTGGGCACCCGCTGTTCGCTGGTCCGCTGGGCTACAATGGCTCCAAGGCAGGGATGGAACTGATCAAGGAGGCGGACGTGGTGCTGGCGCTGGGCACCCGGCTGAACCCGTTCTCGACTCTGCCGGGCTATGGCATGGACTATTGGCCCAAGGACGCCAAGGTGATCCAGGTCGACATCAACCCCGACCGCATCGGCCTGACCAAGAAGGTCAGCGTGGGCATCATCGGCGATGCGGCCAAGGTGGCGCGCGGCATTCTGGACAAGCTGGCCGATACGGCGGGTGACGAAGGCCGCGAGGCGCGCCGGGCCAAGATCGCTGAGACGAAATCGCGCTGGGCGCAGCAACTGACCGAGATGACCCACGAGGACGACGATCCGGGCACCAGTTGGAACCAGCGCGCCCGCGACGACAAACCCGACTGGATGAGCCCCCGCATGGCCTGGCGCGCGATCCAGAGCGCGCTCCCGCGCGAGGCGATCATCTCGTCCGACATCGGCAACAACTGCGCCATCGGCAATGCCTACCCGTCCTTCGACGAGGGGCGGAAGTACCTTGCGCCGGGGCTGTTCGGCCCCTGCGGCTATGGCCTGCCCTCGATCATCGGCGCCAAGATCGGCTGCCCGGACGTGCCTGTGGTGGGTTTTGCGGGCGATGGCGCCTTTGGCATCTCGGTCACCGAGTTGACGGCCATAGGGCGCGGCGAATGGCCGGCGATCACGCAGGTCGTGTTCCGCAACTATCAGTGGGGCGCGGAAAAGCGGAACTCGACCCTGTGGTACGACGACAATTTCGTCGGCACCGAACTGGACGAGGGCGTCAGCTATGCCGGCATCGCCTCGGCCTGCGGTCTGAAGGGCGTCATCGCCCGCACGATGGACGAGCTGACCGCCGCGCTGAACCAGGCGATCACCGACCAGATGGAAAACGGTGTGACCACGCTGATCGAGGCGATGATCAACCAGGAACTGGGCGAGCCCTTCCGCCGCGACGCGATGAAGAAACCGGTGGTGGTGGCCGGAATCGACCCCGCCGACATGCGCCCGCAGACCCCGGCCAAAGCGGCGGAATGATGGGTGACCCGGCGAGAGGGGACGTTCTTGTCCTGAACGTCGGGTCCTCCTCGATCAAATGCGTGGTCTTCGACGCCGTGCTGCACGAGGTGCTGCGCGGCGGTGTGGACGGGATCGGCCAGCAGGCGGTGCTGCGCATGGGCGTCCTGCGCCAGCCGGTGACGGCGCCGGATCACGGCGCCGCTTTGTCGGTGGTGCTGGACGCGCTGGAGGCGCAGGGCGTTGCGCTGACCTCTTTGCGGGTGACCGGGCACCGCGTCGTGCATGGCGGGCCGAACCTGGCCGACCCCTTGCTGGTCACCCCCGAGGTGCGCGCAGAGATTGCCCGTTGCGCACCGCTGGCGCCGCTGCACAACCCGCATAACCTGGCGGCGATAGAGGCCCTGGCCGCGCAGGCACCCGACCTGCCGCAGGTGGCCTGTTTCGACACCGGCTTTCACGCCAACTGCCCCGAGGTTGCGCAGCGCTATGCGTTGCCTCCCGACTGTGCCGAGGCCGGTATCCGGCGCTACGGGTTCCACGGTCTCAGCTACGCGGGGATCGTCACGCGGCTGGAGGCGCTGGCCGGCGTCCTGCCGGAACATGTGCTGGCCTTTCACCTGGGCAACGGTGCCTCGGCCTGTGCGATCCTGCGCGGGCGCAGTGTGGCAACGACGATGGGCTATTCCCCCACCGATGGGCTGACGATGGGCACGCGGTCCGGCAGCATCGACCCGAACGCCGTCCTGCGGCTGGCCGGGGAACGCGGGGTGGAGGGCGCGCGCGACCTGCTGAACAACCGGGCCGGGCTGGCGGGACTGTCGGGAGGGATCTCGGACATGCGGGCGCTGGAGGAAAGCGATGCCTCCGACGCCGCCTTTGCCATCGCGCATTTCACCTACTGGGCGCGGCGCCACGGCGGCAGCCTGATCGCGGCGATGCAGGGGCTGGACGCCGTCGTCTTTACCGGCGGCATCGGCGAGAATTCCGCACGGATCCGGGCCGAGATCCTCGACGGTCTGGGCTGGGCGGGGGTTTGCTATGAGGCGGACAAGAACGCGCGCAACGCCCCGCGCCTGCATGGCGATGGGTCAGCCGTCACCGCCTGGGTGCTGCCCGCCGAAGAGGAACGGGTCATCGCGCGCGCGGCGCTGGACCTGGTGCAGGCATGACGGGTCAGTCCAGCGCCAGGGTCACCGCCGTAGCCGCCACGATGTCCTCTGCCGTGGCGCCGCGCGACAGGTCGCAGACCGGTTTGCGAAAGCCCTGCAGGATCGGCCCCAGCGCCTGCGCGCCCGCCAGTTCCTGCACCAGCTTGTACCCGATGTTGCCAGAGTCGAGATCGGGAAAGACCAGCACGTTGGCATCCCCTGTCCCCATGCCCTTCTTCGTTGCGATCCCGGGGTTCAGCGCCGCATCCGCCTGCACCGGCCCCGCGAACCCCGTCAACTCTGCCGCCGCACGCACCTTGTCCACGCTGTCACCCGCGCCGCTTGCGCCGGTGGAAAAGGACAAGAGCGCCACCCGCGCCTCTCCCAGAAGCGCCTGTGCGGTGCGTTCGGACGCCCGTGCGATGGCGGCCAGCCCTTCGGCATCCGTCGACAGGTTCACCGCGCAATCGGCAAAGATCAGGGTACGCCCGTCCGGCATCAGCATGGCAAAGAAGGAAGACGGCAGGCTGACGCCCTCGGCCAGGCCGATGGCGATCGAGGCCGCCTCGATCACCCGCCGCGTCGGCGCATCGGCGCCCGCCACCATCGCCTCGGCCTCACCGGCGGCGACCATCGCGGCGGCGCGGTACAGTGGGCGGTCCAGCATTCGACGGGCCAGGCTTTCCTTCATGCCGCGCGCCTCGACCAGCGTGGCGATCATGGCGTCACCCGTCGGGATCAGGCCGATGGGGTCCGCTAGCCCCTCGGCGCGCAGCCTGCCACAGGCCGCTGCCACGCGCGGTTCCTCGAGCTCGGGAAAGACGACACGCGCCCGCCGCGCCCGCGCCCGGTCAAAGGCCCGTTCCAGGAATGTCATGCCGGTTGTCCTCCGCCCGTTTGCCTTGGTGAGTTTGGCGTGCGGCAAGGGCAAAGATCAACGCGTCTCGGAGGGAATGCAGGCCTTGGCAGGCGGCGGATTTCGGGAAAATCATCCGCTTAGGCGAGAAAATATAGAACCCGGTTGCGCGTGCTTGCGGAGCGGCAGAATTGATATACGAATGATGCATCAACTTGCGCGCCCGTCAGACGGCGTCAGAGGGAGGGGACATGGCACAGCCTCGGGTTGAGACATCGCCGAGGGTCTCGGACGAAGTCCGCAAGACCACCTGCTACATGTGCGCCTGCCGCTGCGGCATCAACGTGCACATGAAGGACGGCAAGGTTGCCTATATCGAAGGCAACCGCGATCACCCGGTCAACAAGGGTGTGCTCTGTGCCAAGGGTAGCGCCGGGATCATGCAGCACAACGCGCCTTCCCGCCTGCGCGCGCCGCTGAAGCGCGTCGGCCCGCGTGGCTCGGGCCGGTTCGAGGAAATCAGCTGGGACGAGGCGCTGGACACCGCGGTCGGCTGGTTGAAACCCCTGCGCGAAACCGCGCCCGAAAAGCTGGCCTTCTTCACCGGGCGCGACCAGAGCCAGAGCTTTACCGGCTGGTGGGCGCAGGCCTATGGCACGCCCAATTTCGCCGCGCATGGCGGTTTCTGTTCCGTCAACATGGCGACGGCAGGCATCTACACTATGGGCGGCGCCTTCTGGGAGTTCGGCGCACCCGATTGGGAGCATGCCAAGCTTTTCCTGCTGTTCGGCGTGGCCGAAGACCACGACAGCAACCCGATCAAGATGGGGATTGGCCGGCTCAAGAAACGCGGCGCCAAGGTCATCGGGGTGAACCCGATCCGCTCGGGCTACAACGCCGTCGCCGACGACTGGATCGGGATCACGCCCGGCACCGACGGGTTCTTGATCCTCTCACTGGTGCATTGCTTGCTCAAGGCCGGGCGGATCGACCTCGATTACCTGGCGCGGTTCACCAATGCGCCGGTCCTGCTGGACTGCGACCCGAAATCGCCCGATCACGGCCTGTTCCTGCGCGACGCGGACGGCAAGCCACAAGTGATCGACCGCGCCACCGGCAAACAGGTGGCCTGGGACACGCCCGGCATCATGCCGGACCTGACCGGCCATGCCCGGCGCGCGGGGGTCACCCATACCTCGGTCATGCACCACATCGCGGAACACTACCTCGATCCGCAATATGCGCCCGAAGCGGTGGCCGACCGCTGTGGCCTGACCCCCGAGCGTATCCGCGCGCTGGCCGCCGAACTGGCCCGCGCGGCCTTCGACGATCCGGTGGTGATCGACCGGCCCTGGACGGATTTCCGGGGCGACAGGCATGACCGCATGGTGGGCCGCCCGGTGGCGATCCACGCCATGCGCGGCATCTCGGCCCATGCCAACGGCTTCCAGACCTGCCGCGCCCTGCACATCCTGCAAATCCTTCTGGGTGCGGTGGAGACCCCCGGCGGGATGCGGTTCAAACCGCCCTACCCAAAACCCGCAGAGGCCCACCCGCGCCCGCACGCACGGGCCAGGCCCGGCCAGCCGCTGAACGGCCCCCACCTCGGCTATCCGAAGGGGCCGGAGGACCTGGCGCTGTCGGATGACGGTTTGCCGCTGAGGATCGACAAGGCTTTTACCTGGGAAAACCCGCTGTCGGCGCATGGGCTGATGCACATGGTGATCTCCAACGCCCACGCAGGCGATCCCTACCGGATCGACACGCTGTTCCTCTACATGGCGAACATGGCGTGGAACTCCTCGATGAACACCGCCGGTGTCATGGAGATGCTGACCGACACGGATGAAAACGGCGACTACAAGATCCCGCACATCATCTACTCGGATGCATACTCATCCGAGATGGTCGCCTATGCCGACCTGATCCTGCCCGACACGACTTACCTGGAACGGCACGACTGCATCTCGCTGCTCGACCGCCCGATCTCGGAACCGGAGGCCGCGGCGGATGCCATCCGCTGGCCGGTGGTGGAGCCGGACCGGGACGTGCGCGGCTTTCAATCGGTGCTGCTGGACCTCGGCGCGCGGCTGGGCTTGCCGGGCATGATCGACGAGGACGGCGCCCCGACATACGCCGACTACGCGGATTACATCCAGAACCACGAGCGGCGCCCGGGCGTCGGCCCGCTGGCGGGCTGGCGCATGTCCGACACCGGGCTGACCCACGGGCGCGGCAGCCCCAACGCCGCGCAGATCGACAGCTACATCGCCAACGGCGGCTTCTGTACGCTGCACATCCCCGAAGAGGCGCAGTATTTCAAACCCTGGAACCGTGCCTACCAGGACTGGTCGGTCACGACCGGGCTCTGCGATACAGCCGCGCCCTACCTCTTCCAGCTCTACGTCGAACCCCTGCGCCGCTTCCAGCGCGCTGCCGAAGGCCACGGCGACCAGCAGCCGCCGGACCACCTGCGCGACCAGATCAAGGGCAAACTCACCCCCCTGCCGCTCTGGTACGCGCCCGACGCGGGCAGTCCCGACACATACCCGGTCCATGCCCTGACCCAGCGCCCGATGGCCATGTACCACAGCTGGGGCAGCCAGAACGCGTGGCTGCGGCAGGTGCACGGGCACAATCCGATGTACCTGCCCTCCCGGCTGATGCAGGAACACAGGCTGCAGGATGGCGACTGGGCGCGGATCACCTCGCCGCACGGGGAAATCATCGTTCCGGTGATGGAAATGGCCGCGCTCAACCCGAACACGATCTGGACCTGGAACGCCATCGGCAAGCGAAAGGGGGCCTGGGCGCTGAAACCCGGCGCTCCCGAGGCGACGAAAGGCTTCCTGCTCAACCACCTGATCCACGAGCTGCTGCCCCCCAAGGGCGACGGGCTGCGCTGGTCCAACTCCGATCCGGTCACGGGCCAGGCCGCATGGTTCGACCTGCGCGTGCGCCTCGAAAAGGCCGAGGCTCCCCCCGAAGAAAGCCGGCCCGCCTTCGACGCGGTCGCCTCTCCTGTCGGCCAAGGGCCGGACCAACTGACCTGGCAGAGCAAGACCTGATGCTTCTTTGGTTTCAAAAATACCTCGGGG
>NZ_JARAMO010000042.1:0-6427 GCF_028807275.1 Mameliella sp. AT18 | reverse complement strand
GTCACCCATGACCAGGTCGAGGCGATGACGCTGGCCGACCGGATCGTGGTGCTGGAATTCGGCGTGATCGCCCAGGTCGGCAGCCCCCGAGAGCTGTATGAACGGCCCGCCAACCTCTTCGTGGCGCAGTTCATCGGCTCCCCCAAGATGAACGTGCTGGACTGCACCACCGGCGGCGGCCGTTTCACGTTGGAGGGCGCGCGGGGCGGGGCCTACGACGGCGACCACCCGGCGGTGAAGGTGGGCATCCGGCCCGAACACATCCGGATCGGTGCCGAGGGCGAGGGGATGATGGACGGCACCGTCGACGTGCTGGAATACCTTGGGGCCGATACCTTCCTGATCGTGGATTGCGGGCCGCTGGGCCAGGTCACGGTGCGCACCGATGGTGACACTTCTGTCACCGAAGGCGACAGGATCGGCCTGATCGCGCCGCCGGAACGGCTGCATTTCTTTGACGCGGACGACAAGGCCGTCTGAGGGGAACGCCCTGCGTTGCGCCGGGCCGGTTTCCGTCCGATAGTGCCGGGAGCGATTGGTTTTCAAACGGATGGACCCGGTTGGATCTGCGGCACCTGGAAGTCTTCGACGCGATCATGCGCTCCGGCTCCGTCTCGGCGGCGGCGCGGGAACTGGGCATCACCCAGTCCGCGGTCAGCCGTATCCTGGGCCGGTTCGAAACCCGCCTGGGCTTTGACCTCTTCACGCGGGCCAACGGGCGATTGACGCCGACCCGACAGGCCAATGCCGTGCTGGCGCAGGCGCGCGGCATCCTCGAGGCAGTCTCACGGCTGGAGGTCATGTCGACCCGTGCCGCCGCACCCAGCCCCGAACTGGTCTTTGTCACCGTGCCTTCGCTGTCCTACGGGTTGGTGCCTTCGGTTCTGGGCGCGTTTTCCGCGCGCAAGCCGGATGTGCGCTTTGGTTTCGATGTCCGCACGACAGAGGCGGCCATCGACGTCATGGTGCGACGCGAGGCCGAGTTTGCCGTGGTCGCCCTGCCGGTGTCGCACCCCACGTTGCAGGTGACGCCGCTGTTTCGCACGGTCAGCTGCGCCGTCATGCGGCACGATCATCCGCTGGCGCAGACATCGCTGGTTCGGCCAGCGGACCTGGCCGGTGAAAAGATGATCTTTCTGCTGCGGCGGCAGCCGACCCGCCAGTTGATCGAAGACGCCTTTTCGCGCGAACGCCTGACCCCGGACATCCGGATCGAGACCTCGAATGTCGCCACAGCCTGTCGTTGCGCGGCAGAGGGGCTGGGCGTGGCTGTCGTGAACGGGATGATGGCGGGCTACACCGCCACCTCCGAGCTGGCGATCCGCCCGTTCGAACCGCGCGTTCATCACACCGTCGCCCTGGTCGAGCAGGCCGGACGCGACCGCAGCCCGGACACCCAGACCTTTGTCGACTGTCTCCTGTCCGAGGTCCGTGCCAAGTTCGAGACGCTGGGCCTGCCGCTGGAGATACTCGCGGACAGCGCCCATTCCGATCCGGAATACCCTTTTACCGTACCTTCATAAGATTGCGCGGCCGAATTGCTTGCCTTCTCCTTGGCGCATTCCAAGGGGAGTTCTCTGACAATGAAAAAAACGACTTTGACAGCCACCGCGTTGTCCTTTGGCGTTCTGGCGCTGGGCACGGTGGCCCAGCCCGCCGCCGCACAGACGCTGACCGCCGGATTCGCCTCTGAACCCAGTTCCGTCGATCCGCTGTATCACAACCTCGGCCCCAACAACGCCACGCGAAAGCACATGTTCGAGGCCCTGGTGGGCGAGGATGCCAACCTGGGTATCGTGCCCGAGCTGGCCGAGAGCTGGGAAACCTCGGACGACGGGCTGACCTGGACCTTCCACCTGCGCGAAGGGGTCAAGTTCCACGATGGCGGCGATTTCACCGCCCGCGATTTCCTCTATACCGCCTGCCGGATTCCCAACGTGCCGAACTCGCCCTCGTCGATGGCGGGGTTCATCAAGTCGGCAGAGACGATCACCGCGCCGGACGATATGACCATCGAGGTCACGACCGCCGTTCCCTATCCGCTGCTGCTGACCGACTTCGCCAGTTTCGGTGTCGTTTCGGCCTCTGCCAACGGGCATGACGGGCCGGTCGAATACACCAAGGATGGCTGCCCGGGCATCGACAGCTACCTGGATTCCAACGCCTACAACGACGGCACCGCCACCATCGGCACCGGGCCGTACAAGTTCGTCTCCTTCACGCCGGGCGAAAGCATCGTCGTGGCGCGCAACGATGACTACTGGGGGGACGCACCCTACTGGGAACAGATCACCATCCGCCCGATCACCAACGCGGGCGCGCGTGTCGCCGCGCTGCTGGCGGGTGACGTGGACGTGATCGAGAAACCCCCGGTGCAGGATTTGGAACGCCTGCGAAACGATCCCAAGGTGAACGTGGTGCAGGGCGCCTCCAGCCGGGTGATCTACCTGCACTTCGACCATGTCGGCGAGCCAAGCCCCGGTATCGAGGGCACCGACGGGAAGAACCCGATGAAGGACCTGCGCGTGCGCAAGGCGATCTCGCTGGCGATCAACCGCCCGCTGATCGTAGACCGCATCATGGGCGGCCTGGCCGTGCCCGCGCGCCAGCTGGTCCCCGATTTCATGCGCGGCACCGACCCCGAGATCGCTCTGGAAGAGCCGGACCTCGAAGAGGCCAAGCGCCTGCTGGCCGAGGCCGGCTATCCGGACGGCTTCAAGCTGGTGATTGGCACGCCGAACGACCGCTACATCAACGACAGCAAGATCGCGCAGGCCGTGGCCCAGATGCTGACCCGTGCGGGCATCCAGACCGAGGTCGACGCCATGACGGCCTCTGTCTTCTTCTCGCGCCGCAACAACTACGAGTTCTCGCTCTACCTTGCGGGCTGGGGTGCCTCGGGCGCGGGCATGGCCTCGCCGCTGCGGGCGCTGGTCGCTTCGCAGGACAAGGACAAGGGCCTGGGCGGCACCAATCGCGGCCGCTACTCGAACCCGGACCTGGACGCGATCATCGAAGAGGCGCTGTCGACGGTGGAAACCGCCAAGCATGACGAGTTGCTGCGCCAGGCCTCGCGGATCGTGGTCGACGACATGGCCATTCTGCCGCTGCACTTCGAGGTGACGCCCTGGGCGCTGCGCGCCGGGCTGACGATGGACCCGCGTGCGGACCAGCACACGGTCCTGACCACCGTCCGTCCCGAGTGATCTGAAAACCGGGGTGGCGCCGGACAACGGCGCCACCCCCCGATGTTCGGAAATCCACCCGCATGCTTGCCTATCTCATCCGTCGCCTGGGTCAGGCTTTTCTGGTCATGGCCGTCATGGCGACCATCGTCTTCTTCGGCCTCTTCGCCGTCGGCAACCCGGTCGATCTGCTGATCAACCCAGAGGCAGACCTGGCCGAACAGGAAGAAACTATCCGGCGCCTTGGTCTCGACAAGCCGGTGCACGTCCAATTCGGCTATTTCCTGGCCGGGCTGGCGCAGGGGGACCTGGGAACCTCGTTTGTCCACAATCGCCCGGCGCTGGAACTGATCCTGTCGCGGCTGCCCGCGACGCTGGAACTGGCCTTTCTGGGCATCCTGATCGCTGTGGTCCTGGGCATCCCGCTGGGCATGATTGCCGGACTGAAACCAGAGGCGCCCTACAGCAAGGTCATCATGGCCGGGTCGGTGGTGGGTTTCTCGACTCCGAATTTCTGGCAAGGGCTCATGCTGATCATGCTGTTTGCCGTCTTCCTGGGCTGGCTGCCCGCCGGGGGGCGTGGCGATACGGTGGATGTGCTGGGCATTCCCGTCAGCTTCCTGACCTGGGACGGGCTGAGCCACCTGATCCTGCCCGCGCTGAACGTGGCCATCTACAAGATGTCGCTGGTGATCCGCCTGACCCGCGCGGGCACCGCCGAGGTGGCGCTGCAGGACTACGTCAAATACGCCCGCGCGCGCGGCCTGTCGCCGGTGCGCGTGGTGGGGGTGCATATCCTCAAGAACATCCTCATTCCCGTTGTCACCGTGCTGGGGCTGGAAACCGGCAACGTGATCGCCTTTGCCGTGGTGACGGAAACGGTCTTTTCCTGGCCCGGCATCGGCAAGCTGCTGATCGACAGCATCGGCCTGCTGGATCGGCCCGTTGTCGTTGCCTACCTGATGCTGACGGTCTTCCTTTTCGTGATGATCAACCTGGTGGTGGACATCGGCTACTCGCTGCTGGATCCGCGCGTGCGGGTGAAAGGAGGCCGGTCATGACCGCCGACACGCCCCTCCGCCGGTTCGTGGCCGATTTCCTCGCCAGCCCCTTGGCGGTGATCGCGGGCCTTGGCCTGTTGGCCATCGCGCTGACCGCGCTCTTTGCCGGGATCATCGCGCCGCAGAACCCATATGACCTTGCCCAGATCGACATCCTGGACGGATCGCTGACGCCGGGAACCGAGGGGTTCGGCGGGTTCACCTACTGGCTGGGCAGCGACGAACAGGGCCGCGACATGCTCTCGGCCATGATCTACGGGCTGCGCATCTCTTTGATGGTCAGTTTCATCGCCGTCACCTCGGCCGTGGCCGTGGGCATGGTGCTGGGCCTGCTGGCCGCCGCGCGCGGCGGCTGGGTCGAGACGCTGATCATGCGCATCGTGGACATCCAGCTCAGCTTTCCCGCGCTGCTGGTGGCGCTCCTGCTGCTGGCCTCTCTGGGCAAGGGCGTGGACAAGGTCATCATCGCGCTGATCCTGGTGCAATGGGCCTATTTCGCCCGGACGGTGCGGGCCGCGGCCCTGGTCGAGATCCGCAAGGACTATGTCACCGCCGCCCGCGCCGCCGCCCTGCCGCAATGGCGCATCCTGTTCGGCCATGTGCTGCCCAACGTGATGCCGCCTGTGCTGGTCATCGCGACGGTGCAGATCGCCAATGCCATCGCCATCGAGGCCTCGCTGTCCTTTCTGGGGGTCGGCGTGCCGATCACCGAACCCTCGCTGGGCCTGCTTATCGCCAACGGGTTCGACTACCTGCTGTCGGGCCGCTACTGGATCAGTTTCTACCCGGGGGTGGCGCTGCTGGTCACGCTGGTCTGCATCAATGTCGTCGGCGACCACGTTCGCGACATCCTGAACCCGAGGATGCAGCGATGAATGCGCCTGTTCTATCCGTTCGCAATCTTGTCACCCAGTTCGACACCCGCGCCGGGACGATCACCGCCGT
Source organism: Mameliella sp. AT18 (assembly GCF_028807275.1). NCBI lineage: Bacteria > Pseudomonadati > Pseudomonadota > Alphaproteobacteria > Rhodobacterales > Roseobacteraceae > Antarctobacter > Mameliella sp. AT18. The sequence continues at coordinate 1,236 of NZ_JARAMO010000042.1, read as the reverse complement.
CGACGGTGTCTCGCTGGAGGTGGGGCCGGGCGAGGTGCTGGGGATCGTTGGCGAAAGCGGATCCGGCAAGACGATCACCGGGTTTTCCATCATGGGCCTGATCGACAAGCCGGGCCGCATCGCCGCGGGCGAGGTTCTGCTGAACGGGCAGGACCTGCGCAAGCTATCCGACCGGGCGATGGCGCGGCTGCGCGGCGACCGGATCGCGATGATCTTTCAGGACCCGATGATGACCCTGAACCCGGTCCTGCGCATCGACACCCAGATGATCGAGACGATCCGCGCCCATCGTGACGTGTCCAGGTCCCGCGCGCGGGACATGGCGGCAGAGGCGCTGGCGCTGGTGGGTATCCCCTCGCCGGTGGAACGGCTGCGGACCTACCCGCACGAGATGTCGGGCGGCATGCGTCAGCGCGTGGTGATCGCCATCGCGCTGATGCTGGAACCGGACCTGATCATCGCGGACGAACCGACCACGGCGCTGGATGTCACCATCCAGTCGCAGATCCTGTCCGAAATGCAGAAGCTGATGGCCCAGCGGAACACCGCACTGATCTGGATCACCCATGACCTGACGGTGGTTGCCGGGCTCGCCCACCGGGTTGCGGTCATGTACGCGGGCCGGATCGTCGAGACCGGGCCGGTGGACGCCCTGCTGGATCATCCGAAACATCCCTATACCCGCGGGTTGATCTCTTCGATCCCCTCGTCGGTGCCGCGCGGAGAGCGGCTGGTGCCGATCAAGGGCATGACGCCCAGCCTGATGAACCTTCCCGAAGGCTGTGCCTTTGCCCCGCGCTGCCCACGGGCCAGCGAGACCTGCCGCAAGGCCCGCCCGGACCGGCAGGACCTGGCCACTGGCCGCAGCCTGCGCTGTTTCCACCCGCTGGAGGAGGCATCATGACCGCGCTCCTGTCATTGCAAAACATCTCGCAGACCTATGTGTCCTCGCCGGATCTTGCGGAACGCATCGCCAACCTGGCCGGTGCCAACTACCAAGAGACCCGCGTGCGCGCGGTCAACGGCGTCAGCCTCGAGGTGGCCGAGGGCGAGGTCCTGGGCCTCGTCGGGGAGTCCGGCTGCGGCAAGTCCACGCTTGGGCGCATGGTGGTCGGGGTCGAAACGCCCTCGGGCGGCACGCTCTCCTGGCGCGGCGTCGCGCTGGAGCAGATGACCACCCAGCAGCGCCGCGCCTGGGAACTGGAAGTGCAGATGATCTTTCAGGATCCCTTTGCC
>NZ_JARAMO010000041.1:0-41680 GCF_028807275.1 Mameliella sp. AT18 | reverse complement strand
GGGAGTCGACCAAAGGGAGACGGGGGCAGAGCCCCCATCCCCCGCAAGCCACAGGAACAGGCCATGAAACTCCAGGACCTCGACGTGATCGTCACCGCGCCGCCCGCACCGGGCTGGGGCGGGCGCTACTGGATCCTCGTCAAGCTGACCACCGATGACGGCATCACCGGCTGGGGCGAATGCTATGCCGCCTCGGTCGGGCCGGAGGCGATGCGCGCCGTCATCGAAGATGTCTTTGCCCGCTATTTCCAGGGCGAAAACCCCGAGAACATCGAACGCATGTTCCGACGCACCTATTCCTCTGGCTTTACCCAGCGCCCGGACCTGACGGTCATGGGGGCCTTTTCCAGCCTGGAAATCGCCTGCTGGGACATCCTGGGCAAGGCGCGCAACCGCCCGGTCTGGGCGTTGATCGGCGGCATGATGAACGAACGGGTGCGCGCCTATACCTATCTCTACCCGCTTCCGCAGCACCGGATGGACGACTTCTGGACCTCGCCCGAACTGGCGGCTGAATCGGCCATCGACTGTGTCGAGCGCGGCTATACGGCGGTGAAATTCGATCCTGCCGGCCCCTACACGATGCGTGGCGGACACCAGCCGGGCATGCGCGACATCGCCATGTCCGTCGCCTTCTGCAAGGCCATCCGCGAGGCGGTGGGCGACCGGGCCGACCTGCTGTTCGGCACCCACGGACAGTTCACCACCGCAGGCGCCATCCGCCTGGGACAGGCGATCGAACCCTACCTGCCGCTCTGGTTCGAGGAACCGGTGCCGCCGGACAACCAGCTTGAATTCGCCGAGGTGGCCCGCGCGGTGCGCGTACCCGTCGCCACCGGCGAACGCCTGACCACCCGCGCCGAATTCGCCACGCTTCTGCGCAGCGGCGGGGCAAAGATCCTGCAACCGGCGCTGGGTCGGGCAGGCGGCATCTGGGAGATGCGCAAGCTGGCCGCGATGGCCGAGAGTTTCAACGCGGAAATGGCGCCGCATCTCTATGCCGGTCCGATCGAATGGGCGGCCAACATCCAGCTTGCGGTCTCGATCCCCAACCTGTTGCTTGCCGAAACGATCGAGACGCCTTTCCACGCGGCGCTCATCAAGAACACGATATCGCTTGACAACGGTTTCATCCCCGCGCCCACCGCCCCCGGTCTGGGCATCGAAGTGGACGAGGATCTGGCCCGCGCGCACCCCTACACCGGGGGCGATCTGCACCTGCAGATGCAGGACGCGCCCTGCGATTACTCCCTTGGCAACGCCTTCCAGGGTGGCGCGCCGCCCCTGACCGAATCATGATCTGGTCTTTCCCGAACGGAGGGCTATATTAACTCAACTGATCAAGACGCGAGTCACATGGAAGACCAGACAAAACTGCCGCCTCCGCCGGAGGAAATGCAAACCAACGCGCAGCACGCCGCGGCCTTTCTCAAGACGCTGGCGCATGAGGGGCGGCTGATGATCCTCTGTCACCTCGGGTCGAGCGAGAAATCCGTGGGTGAGCTGGAAGAGCTGCTGGGCATCCGGCAGGCAGCGGTCAGCCAGATGCTGGCGCGGCTGCGCGAGGAAGATCTGGTGAAGACCCGGCGTGACGGCAAGACGATCTACTACAGCCTTGCCAACGAAAACACGAGCCGGGTGATCGGGCTACTCTACGACATATTCTGCGCACAGCCCGATGGCGGCTGCTGATCCCGGCTTTTCCGGCCCCGACCTCTGCCGTCTGACCGCCTGCGAAGCGGTCGACCTGCTGAAACGCGGCAAGGTCAGCCCGGGCGAGCTGCTGGATGCCAGCCTGGCCCGGATCGAACAGACTTCCCCGGTCATCAATGCCCTGGTGACACCCTGCCCCGACCGCGCCCGCGACGCCGTGGGCAAGGCCTCGACGACCAGCCTGCTGGCTGGCCTGCCCATCGGAATCAAGGATCTGACACCGGTCGCCGAGGTGCGCACCACCTATGGCACGCCCGGCCTTGCGGATTTCGTGCCCGACGTCTCGGACCCGATGGTCACGCGGTTGGAATCCCGCGGCGCCGTTGTGGTCGGCAAGACGAACACGCCCGAGATGGGCGCCGGTGCCAATACCTTCAACCCGGTCTTCGGCGCCACCCGGAACCCCTGGAACACGACGATGAACGCAGGCGGCTCCTCGGGCGGGGCCGCCGCCGGACTGGCGGCTGGCGAGGTCTGGCTCAGCCAGGGGTCCGACCTGGGCGGCAGCCTGCGCACACCCGCCAGCTTTTGCGGTGTCGTCGGCCTGCGCCCCTCCCCCGGCATCGTCGCCAGCCCGGGCGGCGACGGGTTCAACCCTTTCGGCGTCGAGGGGCCGATGGCCCGCACGGTCGAGGATTGCGCGCTGTTCCTTGATGCCATGAGCGGCTTTGACCCGGTTTCGCCAATTTCCTTCCCGCCCGCCGCCGGGGGCTACCTGGACAGCTGCCGCCGCGATCCCAGCCCGGTCCGCATCGGCTTTGCGCCCGATCTTGGCGGACTGGCCCCGGTCGAACCGGAGATGGCGCAGATCCTTTCCGCCGCGCTTGCCAGGGTGCAGGCGCCCGATGTCGATGTCGTGGAGGACACGCCCGACCTGCCGGGGATCGACAGCACCTTCCGCACCTTTCGCGCGCTTGGCATGTGGACCGGCTTTCGCGCCACGCCCGAGGCGATCACCTCGCGCTATAAACCCACCCTGCAGGCGAACATCGCCCAGGGCGGCAAGCTGACGGTGGATCAGATCGCAGATGCCAACCTTGCCCGCGCGCGCCTGTACGAGACGATGCGCCAGTACCTGGAACGGGTCGACGTTCTGGCCTGCCCGGTGACCGGCATAGGGCCGCTTCCGGTCGAGATCGAGTATCCGCCAGAGATCGCAGGCATCGCCAGCACCGATTACCTCGACTGGCTGCGTTTTGCCTTCCTCGCCACGCTTTGCGGGTTGCCCGCGCTGTCGCTGCCCGTGGGCCGCGATGCGCGCGGGTTGCCGGTGGGCCTGCAACTGATCGGCCCGCCCCGGGGCGAGGCGCGGCTTTTGCAGATCGCCCGGCGGCTAGAGCAGGCCACCGGGGTCAGCCGCACGCCGATCGACCCCGTCGTGACCCACACCGCCTGACGGTCAGACAGCGGCTGCCGTGCCCTGTCCGGCCTTTTCCCAGGGCCGGGTGAACCCGCCCAGAACCTCGCCGATCTGCGCCTCGTCGGCGCCATTGGGGTCGACCTGCGCCACCAGACCGCGGCTCTTGTCGTCGATCACCGAGACGACGCGCGCAGCACAGCCCGCCTCTTCCAGCGCGCCGTTGTAGACCCGCGTGATCGCGTGTTTGCGCAGGTCGGGTTTGAACACCTTGCCCACGGCGGTCTTGGGCAGTTCCGGCAGGATCGTCATGTGCTTGGGATGGGCGGCGCGTTCATGCACATGCACCCGCGCGTGTTCCAGCAATTCCGCCTCCGTCACCTTGGCCCCGTCCACCAGTTCGACAAAGGCACAGGGCAGCTCGCCGGAATGCGAGTCCGGCTGGCCGATGGCGCCCGCAAAGGCCACCGCCGGATGCGCCAGCAGCGCCTCTTCGATCTCGGCCGGGTCGATGTTGTGGCCGCCGCGAATGATCAGGTCCTTGGCCCGCCCGGTGATCCACAGGTAGCCATCGGCATCCATGCGGCCCAGGTCGCCGGTGCGCAGATGGGTGCCATAATGGAACAGGTCGACGTTCTTGGGCTCTTCGGTATAGGTCTTGCCGGCGTAGACGCCGGGGTTGGACACGCAGATCTCTCCGATCTCGTCGACGCCGCATTCCACCGGTTCGCCATGCGCCACCTTGATGATCCGCACATCCGTATAGGGAAAGGGAATCCCGACCGATCCCACCTTCTTGGCCCCGTCGGGCGGGTTCACCGCCACGAGGCAGGTGGCCTCGGTCAGGCCGTACCCCTCGCAGACCGTGACGCCACAGGCGCTTTCGAACCGCTTGAACAGCTCCATCGGCATCGGGGCAGACCCGGAAAAGGCGGTCTTGATGCTGGTGATGTCGGCATCCACCTTGCGCTGCATCAGCGCCGAAACGGCGGTGGGCACTGTGATGACAAAGGTCGTCTTCCAGCGCTCGCAGAGCTTCCAGAAATTGTCCATCACGCCGTCGCCGCGATAGCCCGCAGGCGTCGGGAACACCACATGCGCGCCGGAAAAGACCATCGCCATCAGGATCACGTGGCAGGCAAAGACGTGGAACAGGGGCAGCGGGCACATCACGCTGTCTTCCTCGGTGAACAGCAGCCTGTCCCCCAGCCAGCCGTTGTACAGCATCCCCTCGTAGGTGTGCTGCGCCACCTTGGGCATGCCCGTGGTGCCGCCGGTATGGAAATAGGCCGCGACCCGGTCACCCGCGCTGTCGGCAAAGTTCAGCGTCCTGGGCTGCTTGGCCATTTCCTTGCGGAAATCCTTGACGTCGGCGTGATGATTGCCCGGGTTCTTGGGCCGCACCAGCGGGACGATCCAGCTTTTGGGCGGGGTCAGGTAGCGGTTCAAATCGACCTCAAGCACCGTGTGCACATGCGGCGCGTTGCGCACGGCCTCGGCCATCTTCTGGGCGATGTCGGTCTTTGGAAAGGCCTTGAGCGTGACCACCACCTTGGCATCGGTTTCCCGCAGGATGGCGGCGATCTGTTCAGCCTCCAGCAGCGGATTGATCGGGTTCACAATCCCCGCAACGGCGCCACCCAGCAGGGTCGAGATGGTCTCGTTGCAGTTCGGCAGCACGTAGGCGACCACATCGTTTTCGCCCACGCCCAAGCTGCGGAAGAGGTTGGCGGCCTGGGCCGTCTGGTCGCGCAGCTGCGACCAACTCAGCGTTTCCGCCTTGTCCTGCGGGCCGGACAGCAGCTGGTAGCTGACCGCGGGCCGCGACGGGAAACGGTCGGCCGTGCGCGACAGCTGCCCCCAGAGCGTCGGCGGAATATCCCGGTCCGCCCAGGGCATCTCCGCCTCGATTGCGTTGCGATCCTCCACGCCCGCATAGGTCATCTCCGCCACTCCTCCCCAAAGCGTTTTCGTTGCCGCACAGTGTGTGAGGCTTTCACGCCCCGCGCAAGAGTCACCGACGCAGCGGCAGTTCCTCGATGACGCCGCGTTCCGGGACAATGGTTAACGGATGGTTAGAATTGCCGCGATAATCCGGCGCCCTGCCGGCCCCTGCCACTTTGCCGGACCTCCGTTTGGGGGTATCATCCTCACATGGACCACCCGCTGATCGACCTCATCAATTCCCGCATCGCCGCGGCGGAACGCGACGGCGCGTTTGACAACCTCGAAGGCGCGGGGCGCCCTCTGCCCCGCTGCGACGATCCCGACGGCGCGGTGATGACCCGTATCCTCAAGGAAAACGGCGCGGTGCCGGAGGCGGTCTCGCTGACCCGCGACCTGGCCCAGCTGCGCGAGACATTGCGCGACACCGCCGACCGTGACGCGCGGGCCCTGCTGATCCGCGAAATCGCGCTGCTGGAAACCCGGCTGGAAATCGCCCGGCGGCGCGGCTGAGGCAGGTTCCGCCGCTATACGCCCCGGCATATCCGGGCTTGTTCCCCGCGCGCCTTTTGGGCAAACCCTTGTCCCGAGGTCACGGAGGCGCGCATGGTATCGGTCAAGGAACAGTACGAAAGCTATCCCTACCCGGAAAGGCGCCCGGAGGATGAAAAAAAGCGGCTGATCACCGGTTCACCCTCGCACCCGCTTGAAATCGACCACTATCTTTTCGGCGGCCAGCGGGACTGGTCGCAGCCTCTTCGCGTGCTGGTGGCCGGGGGCGGCACCGGCGATGCGCTGATCCAGATCGCCCAGATGATGACCAGCGCCCGCGCGCCCTACGAGATCACCTATGTCGACCTTTCCACAGCATCGCGCGAGATCGCCGAGGCACGGGCCAAGGCGCGCGGACTGACCGGCATCACCTTCGTCACCGACAGCCTGCTGGACGCGGCCGAGCTGGGCCAGTTCGACTACATCGACTGCTGCGGCGTGCTGCACCACCTGCCTGACCCCGACGCAGGTTTTGCCGCGTTGCGGGCTGCCGTGGCGCCGGGGGGCGGGATGGGGTTCATGGTCTATGCCCCCTATGGCCGCTCAGGCATCTACCAGCTGCAAGAGGCCTTTGGCGCGCTTTTCGACGGCATGGCCCCGCAGGCACGTCTGGCAAAGGCGAAAAAGATCGTGGCCGGGCTGCACAAGGGGCACCCCTTTGCCGCCAACAACAACGTCACCGACCACGAACAAAGCGACGCGGGCTTTTACGACCTGCTGCTACACGGGCAGGACACGCCTTTCGACGTTCCCCGCCTGATGCGGACCCTGGACACCACCGGCTGGAAACTGCAGGCGCTGCTGCAACCCGGGCTGTATGACCTGGCCCGCATCACCGAGCGCCCCAAGGGCATGGACGACGCGACCGCGATGGCCCTGGCCGAGAAACTGCGCGGCACCATGAAGAAACACCTGGGCTACCTCGTTCCCGCGGATGAGGACCGCCCCATCGCCCGCGGCTCACGCCAGAGCCTGATCCCCCGTTCCCCCACCAGCGACATGCGCCGCCCGGCGCAGGCGATTGCCCAGGGCCGCCCGCTGCCGATCACGCTGAAGGAGGCGGACGTGCAGATCCGCCTGCCCCGTGAATGCGCGCCGCTCATGGCCGCCATCGACAACCGCCGCAGCATCGCCCAGATCCAGCAGGTTTCAAAGCTCGACCCGCTGCGCTTTGCCGACCTCTGGGGCCGGCTGGAACGAGAGCTGACCGCCTGGGGACTGCTGCATTATTCGCGCTTCGGGCTCTAGGCCATGTGCGGGCGGTTCGCGGTCACCCTGCCCCCGGACGCGATGGCACAGCTGTTCGACGCGGTGCCTGCCAACGACCTGCCCGATGTGCCCAACTACAACGTCTGCCCGACCAACGACATTCACGTGGTGATGGAGGATGCCGGGCGGCGGCTGGTCTCGATGCGCTGGGGGTTCCTGCCGCATTGGTACAAGGCGCCAAACGGCGGCCCGCTGCTGATCAACGCCCGGGCCGAGACGATTGCCGAGAAACCCGCCTTCAAGGCGGCCTGCCGCGAGCGCCGCTGCCTGATCCCCTGCACCGGCTTCTACGAATGGACCAAGGACGCCGAGGGCAACCGTCTGCCCTGGTACATCCGCCCCGCTGACGATGGCCCGCTGGTCTTTGCCGGTGTCTGGCAGGACTGGGAACGCGACGGGTTGGCCTATCGGACCTGCGCCGTTGTCACCTGCAGCGCCAACACGGCCATGTCACGGATTCATCACCGGATGCCCGTGGTGCTGGATCCGCAGGATTGGGCCAAGTGGCTGGGCGAAGAGGGGCATGGCGCGGCCACCCTGATGCAGCCCGCGCCAGAGGACGCGCTGGCGTTCTACCGGGTCGGCACGACGGTGAATTCGAACCGCGCCAGCGGGCCAGAACTGATCGAGCCGATCTGAGCGCCCGGTTCAGCCCAATCCGGCCGCCGCCAGCAGCGGCATGACCGACAAGGCCCAGCCAAGCCCCATGTCGTCCGCCGGTCCGCCATGATCCTCAGGCGGGTCTTCCGGGTCGGGCAGATCCGGGAACAGCCCGTCGCCCAACGGGTCCGGTCCGCCGGTATCACCGCCGGAGGGGGCAAAGCCCATGAGGCGTAGCAATTCCTGGGCCGCTTCGCCGGGATCGGCCGCGGTCGGCCCCGCATGGCCACTTGGACCATCCGCGCCATCGCCGCGCTCCGGGGACAGGAACCGCTCCGGCACACCTGCAAACAGCTGGTCCACCTCGGCCCGCCCCGTATCAGGCCCCGCAGCGGCGGGACGGGCCGGAAACCCGACACCCCAGGAGGGAACCGGCACCTCTGGCGTATCGTCGGGCATCGCCCCCTGATCTCTGGACGGCTCGAACCGGGGCAAGACTGCCCCCCAATCCTGCGTCGTGTCGGGCACCTCCGGCTGGGGCTCGCGTGCGGACTCGGAAAACCCCAGGACCAGGGACAGTTCCTCCGGTGCTTCTGGCGCCGGGGCTTCCGCCGGCGCAGGCGCGGAAGACCGCCCGGCCGGGTCGGGCAGATCGGTCGCGCTGTTACCGACCTCGATCTCCTCTTCGTCCAGCAACACGTCCTCGATGTCCCCCGCCCCCGGAGCGGTGCTGGCGAAGATCGGGGCAAAACCCGCCGTTGGGGTCACGTCGATCAGGCGAACCTGAAGGATTTCCCCCTCTGCCAGAAGGACATCCACCTCGCCCTCGTCCCAGACATCTTCCGGCTCCATCCGTTCAAGAACCGCATCCGAGGCATTGTCGCCCGGCGCCTGTCCCGGCGCCACGCCAAGAACCACCGCCTCTACCCTGCCCACATCCGCGACAAGCCCGCTCAGGTCGACGCTGCTCTGGACGAAACCACCGCCCTGCGGCGCCATGATGTAAAGCAGCATGTCCGATCCGTCGGCAAAACCATGCACCTCCAGCCCCGCGCCTTCGAATTCAGTTTCCCGCGGATCGGAGGGCGCGAAATCCAGCATGGTCATGCCGGGGATGTTGGCCGACATCAGGGCGAACATCTCTCCCGGCGGGGTGCTGCCGGACCACGCCTGTCCCAGGCCCAGCGCCGAGGGCGTGTTCTGGATCAGCGGCCAGACCTGCGCCGCATCCACGCCTGCGGACAGGAAGGCCTCGACCTGCTCCAGCATTTCCTGCGCCTGGAACAGCCCATAATCCCGGTCATCGATCAGGCTGTCCGAGTTCGAGCGCAGGTTCCACTCGGTCACGTGGATTTCCAGGTCGGGGTTTTCCTCGAACCAGGTGTCCTGGATCTGGTCCAGCGCGAAATAGCGGGTATGCGGCATGTCGGCGCCGCGCGAATAGACATGCGCGATCACCCCGTCCACCGCCGCCAGCTCCTGCGGATCGAATTGCTCGATCACCAGCAGGTTGTTGAACTCGGTCCAGTCGACGCCACGCCCCGGCGGCAGGTCCAGCCCGTAGGTGGCGTTCAGATCGGCGATAATCTCGAGGTTGGACATGCCGTCATAGGCCTCGTCCAATGAGGATTCCCCGAAGTTCGTGCCCATCTGTACCAGGATGTCGATCTCTGCCGCGTCGGGATACAGCGGCGCCAGCGCCTGCAGCTCGGCGTCGATGATGCGGGTCATCTCGGCCGCGACGCGGCCGTATTCCACCGCGTTCATCCGGCCCGAACCCCAATATTCATTGCCGATCTCGAAGCCCGCCACCGGGGCGTCGCCGTATTCCCCGGTGACGACGTCGCGCACGAAGCCACGCAGTTCCGCCTCGTCCACGTCGGCATAGCGGTCGCCATTGTCGTCGAACCGGGCGGAAACCTGTTCCCGCGTGGGCAGCACGATGGTCACCGCCCTGCCCGTCTCCTCTGCATAGGCCATCACGTCCGAGAGCGGCATGAACGCCTGCCGTTCGCCGGTCTCATTGTGCACGACCGTGGTCGCATCGGGATCGGAGAGGTCGAAGTAGCTTTCGGTCAGTGACCCGCCGGGATAGCGCAGGCCGGTGACGCCCAGTGCCTCGACCGCCTCGGCATAGCTGCCCGGGCCGGTCATGGGCGCGCGGGGCGCAAGGATGTTGCCGCCGAACAGCCAAGCAGTCGCAGCCTCGCCGGCACTGGCGAGGGGCATGGGAAGGATGGGCATGATCGCCTCTGCCTCGGGAAGAACGCAAGGTCAGATTGGCGCCGAAACGGAAACGAAGTGTCTACGCCTCCGGGAGATTGATTACAGTTGTAAGGGCTCTCGGGCCGCCGACAGCAATGCGGCGGCCAGCATGTCCGCCGCCGAGGTGCTGAGCGCCAGCGGCACGTCATGCAGCATCGCCAGCCGGGTCAGCGCCTGCAGGTCGGCGTCCCCGCCATGCGGCACCGTCGGATCGGCGAAAAAGATCGCCGCGTCCAGCTCTCCGGTCGCCACCAGGGCGCCCAGTTGCTGATCACCCCCCCGGTCGCCGCGCTGCAGGCGACGGATGTCCAGTTCGGGTGCCAGTTCATGCAGCATCCGGCCCGTCCCGCCGGTACAGATCAGCCGGTGCCCCGACAGCGCCGCCCGGTGTCGCAGCACCCAGGCGCGCAGCTGCGCCTTGCGCGTGTCATGCGCCACCAGTGCCAGCCGGCGCGGCGCCGTGGACACGGCCCGCGCCCGCGCGGTGATCGCCAGGATCGACCGGACCTGGGCCGCGAAACCCTGGCTTTCCGCCGGGAACACGCCGGACAGCGCCGCCGTACCCACGGTGAACCCCGCCGCGCCGGCCTGCGCACAGGCGGCCACGCGCTCTTCGCTGTCGATGCTGCCCGCCATGATCACCGGCTTGCCCACTGCGGCGCAGACAGAGGTCATCAACCCCGAGACGTCACCGTCAAAGCGATAGGCCAGCAAGTCCAGCCCATGCACATGCTCATGATCCGCCAGCCGCCGGGCGGAGGTCACGATCTCCTCTGCCCGGCCCTCCAGCACGCTGGGGTGGCCGGTGATCCGGCCCGGAAAGGGATAGTAGCGCAGCGGATGGTTGCGCGTGACCTCGGTCACATCCTGCGCCCGCGTTCCGCCCAGCAGGCAGTCCACGTCGATTTCCACCGCCGCCCGGGCCGAGGCCAGCTCGCTTTCCGCATCCAGGCTGACGACCTCCAGGTAGGACCGTCCCCCGGCGCTGCGGATCGCCGCCGCCAGCCCCTTGAGCTCGGACAGCGGCAGGCCGATGTCCTTGAAACCGATGTGCCGCACGCCCCCTTCCAGCGCCTCTTCCAGTCGCGCGCGGGCGTCGGGGATGGTGCGGTCATTGGCGGTCAGCATCAGGATGAAGTCAAAGGCCATCGGTCAGATCTCCGTCGGGGTCAGGGCGGCGGCCCGGGTCCAGTTCGGGGCCGCCGGGGCGATGCGCAGGTGCGGCGCGTGCAGGCTGGCGTCGATCAGGGCCGACAAATGCCCCAAGGCTTGGCCGGGCGACAGCCCGCCCGCCACCAGGGCCGAGAACACGTCCCCCACACCATGCGGCACGCCCCTGCGCAGCGCCACCGGAAAGACCTGCGTCCCCTCCGGTGAAACCCGCAACAGCCCGGTGGTCCCCGGCCCCACGGGCGCGGATGTCACCAGAACCTCGTCCGCCGTGTCCAACAGGCCCGATGCGGCGGTGCATGCCTCTGCCAATGTCGCCATCCGGGCGCCCGTCAGCCAGCCCAGTTCGAACAGGTTGGGCGTCAGCACATCGGCCAGTGGCACTAGGTCGTCGCGCAGCGCACATGCCACCTCCTGCGATACATAGAGCCCGCCGGGCAGGTCACCCAGCACCGGATCGACGACCACGCGCCCCCCGGCCTCGCGCATCCGCCGCGCAAGATCAGCGGCAAGCGCGACATGATCGGACGAAGGCATATAGCCCAGCAGCAAGGCGTCCTGCGCCATCAGCCAGCCGTTTGCGTCCAGCGCCTCGATCATGCCCCGGATCTGGTCGACCGGCACAGGCGCCCCGGCCGCATGTGGCCAGCCCGGATGATTGGACAGGACCGTGGTCGGCAATTGCGTGACCTCGTGGCCCAGCGCCTGAAGTGCGGGCACCGCCGCCGACAGGCCCACATGGCCATGCGCGACCCAGCTGGACAGGATCAGGACGCGCGTCATGGCCCTTTCAGAACCGTTCGACCCAGGGACGCAGGCTCAGTTCATGCGACCAGGCGCTGCGGTCCTGTTCGATCAGGTGGCGATAGCTGCGGGCGATCGCCTCGGGGCGCAGCATGGACGAAGGCGCCTCGTCCGGCTCGCTGCGGCCTGGGTTCAGGATCGCGCCGTCGATGTTGACCCAGGCGACATGGATGCCCTGCGGATGCAGCTCGCGCGCCATGCTTTCGGCCAGGCCCCGCTGGGCGAACTTGCCCATCGCGAATGGCGCCGAATTGGGAAACCCCTTTACCCCCGCCGAGGCGCCGGTGAAGAGGATCGTGCCACGCGTGCCTGCCACCGGGTCGGCCCCCAGCATCCGGCGCGCCGCGTGTTTGCCGGTCAGGAAGGCACCGATGGCCGTCACCTCGACCGCCGCGCGCACCTCGTCGGCGTCCAATTCCGCCACCGGGCCGCGCACCCGGGCAGAGGGGTTGTAGATCACGACCCGGGGCACCGCCGGCAGATCGTCGAACAGCCGCGCGACGTCATGTTCGTCCGTGGCGTCCAGCAGGACGCGGCGGGCGCCGGTCTCTTCGGCCACGGCGCGCATTTTCTCGCCGCCACGGGCGGCCAGCGTCAGCGCGTGATCCCGCGCCAGTTCCCGCGCCAGTGCCGCCGACAGCCCCTCGCCCGCGCCGATGATCACCGCATGTGCCTTGGTCATTCCATTTCCCTCACGCCGTCCCGGCGAAACCAGCCTAGTGCCATTTCCCCGGCGCTCCAAGCGGCGGGCGCGCCTTCAGAACCCCACCTTGTCGGCCCCTTTCAGGGCCAGCATCTCGCGCGCCTCGTCCGGGCTGGCCAGGTCCAGGCCCAGTCCCTCGACGATCTGGCGCGCCTTGCCGACCTGCTCGGCGTTGGTCTTCGCCAGCACCCCGGGGCCAAGCCAGAGCGAATCCTCCAGCCCCACGCGGATATTGCCCCCCATCGCCGCGGCCATCGCGGCAATCGGCAACTGGTTCTTGCCCGCGCCCAGCACCGACCAGCGGTATTGATCACCGAACAGCCGGTCGGCGGTGCGTTTCATGTGCTGCACGTCCTCGGGATGCGCACCGATGCCCCCCATCAGGCCGAACACCGTCTGGATGAACAGCGGCGGTTTCACCAGCCCCTCGTCCAGGAAATACCGCAGGTTATACAGGTGCGAGGTATCGTAACACTCGAACTCGAACCGCGTGCCCGAGGCGCCCAGCGTGGTCAGGATGTATTCGATCTGGTCGTAACTGTTGTTGAAAATGATGTCCTTGTTGCCGACGTAGTCGCGCTCCCACTGGTGGGAGAGATCCGGAAAGCGTTTCAGCATGGGGAAGAGGCCGAAATTCATGCTGCCCATGTTCAACGAGGCGACCTCGGGGCGATGGGTTTCCGCTGGGCGCACGCGCTCCTGCACGCTCATTGTGGGCGCGCCGCCGGTGGTGATGTTCACGACGCAGTCGGAGGCCTGCTTGATGACGCCCAGGAAGGGCGTGAAGGCCTCTGGCGTCTGGTCCGGGCGCCCATCCTGCGGGTCGCGGGCGTGCAGGTGGACGATGGCGGCACCGGCCTTGGCCGCGCCAATGGCGGCCTCGGCGATTTCGGAAGACGTGACCGGAAGGTGTTCCGACATGGACGGCGTGTGAATGGCGCCGGTGACGGCACAGGTGACGATCACCTTGCGGGGTTTGGCCATGAGGATCTCCTTGGATCAGTCGGTGTCGGACATCAGGTGACGGCGCAGGCCGGCCAGGCGGCGGTCGCGGCGGTCCTGCCGCGCGCGGATGCTGTCGGGGCTGCGGTCCTGCGGCCAGGTTGCGGCGATCTTTTCGGCGGTCTCGACCGAAAACACCTCTGGCCCCGGCGGTGTCTCTGCCAGCGCGGCGAAAAAGGGGCCATAGCGCGTCGCATAGTCGATCAGACCGCCCGGGGCGTTCAGGTCGATGGTCTCGACCGGTCCCATCAGCGCCCAGCGCAGGCCCAGCCCGTGCTTGATCGTGGCGTCCAGCCCCTCGACGCTGACCACACCTTCCCCCAGCAGGCGCAGCGCCTCGGCGAGGAGCGCCCCTTGCAGGCGGTTCAGCACAAAGCCGTCGCGTTCCGCGCTCATCCGGACGGGCACCTGGCCGATCCGCGTGTAGATCGCCTCGGCCCGGTCCATCGTCTCTGCCGTGGTCCAGGGGGCGGGGCACAATTCGACCACCGGCACCAGGTGCGGCGGGTTCACCGGATGGCCCACCAGACAACGCCCCCGGTGGTTCAACCCCTCGGTAAAGCGTGACGGCACGATGGCAGAGGTCGACGAGGCCAGGACCGCCTCCGGCGGCGCGGCCGCGTCCAGCCGGGCAAAGAGCGCCTCTTTGACCTCGATCCGCTCCGGCCCGTTTTCCTGCACGAAACTGACGCCCGAAACCGCCTCTTCCAGCGTCGGGCAAGTGCGGACGCGGGCCAGTGTCCCCGCCCGGTCTTCCAGCAGCTCCTCGGCCTGCAGCGTGTCACAGAACGTCGCAAGGTCCCGCGGAAATCGTTCAAGCACGGCGGGATCGACATCCCAGACCTGCACGTCGTATCCGGCGCGCGCGAACAGCACGCTCCATGACCGCCCGATCAGGCCCGCGCCGATGATGGCGATTGTCTCTGTCATCTCATCCCCTCCCCGGCCAGCGGCCCCTGTCACCCGCGATACCGGGCCATCCAGCCCAGGCTGTCATCCGTCGGTCCCTGGGGCCGGTATTCGGCCCCGATGGGCCGGGTCCATCCCAGTTGCCCGATCCGATCCAGCACGTGATCATAGTCAAGCTCTCCATGATCCGGCGGCCCCCGGTCGGGAACGGCGGCGATCTGGATATGACCGACCAGCGGCAGCAGCGCCTCCAGCCGCCGACAGACATCCCCCTCCATGATCTGGACGTGGTAGCAGTCGAACATCATCTTGAGGTTGGGCCTCCCGACCTCGCGGATGATGGCAGCGGCCTGCGCCGAGGTCGACAGGAAATAGCCCGGCGCATCGTAGTGGTTGATCGGCTCGATCAGGATGGTGATCCCCTCGGCCGCCGCCGCATCGCAGGCATAGGCCAGGTTTTCGCAATAGGTCGCTTGCGCCCTTGGGCCACCGGAAAAGCCCGACATGACATGCACCGACAGTGTTCCGATCGCGCGCGCATAGGCCAGCGCCTCGTCGATGGCGGCGCGCGCCTCGTCCTCGCGGCCCGGGATCGCGGTCAGCCCGTTGTCCCCCGCCGCCACGTTGCCGCGCCGGGCGTTCAGGCCCAGCATCTCCAGCCCGGTTTCCTCCAGCGCGGCGCGAACATCCGCCGGCGGCACATCATAGGGCCAGTGGCATTCGACCGCGTCGAACCCCGCCGCCCCTGCCGCCCGGATCGCGTCCGGCAAGGTCAGGTCCGTCCAGAGAAAACCCAGGTTTGCCGAGAACTTCATGTGTCCCACTCGATGTTGAAATGCGTGACGACGTCTTGCACCTGCGCCTCTGACAGCGCGCGCGGCGACAGGCCCCGCGTCAGCATCGCCAGCCGCGCGGTGGCCTCCAATTCCTCGATGGCGTTGCAGGCGGCCTCGACATCCTTTCCCGCCACCACCGGTCCGTGGTTCGCCAGCATGACCGCCGAGCGTTTGCCCGCCAGCCCGCGCACCGCTTCACCCATCGCCGGGTCGCCGGGGCGAAAGAAGGGCAGCAGCCTGACCCGGCCAAGCTGCATGATCCCGTAGGGCGTGAGCGGCGGCAGGAAATCCTCCGCGTCCACATCCGGCATCATGGACAGGGCGACCGCGTGACAGGAATGCAGGTGCACCACCGCCCCGGCCTGGCTGCGCGTGTCGTAAAAGGCCGAATGCAGGGGCATTTCCTTGGTCGGACGGTCGCCATCCACATGACGCCCCTCGGCGTCGAACCGGCTGAGCCGCGCCGGGTCCAGACGCCCGAAACTGGTTCCGGTGGGCGAGACCAGCAGCCCCCCGTCCGGCGTACGCGACGATATGTTGCCCGTCGATCCGCCGGTCAGCCCCCGGTCGAACATCGACTTTGCCAGCGTGCAGATCTGCTCTCGGAGGCGGGTTTCCTCGGTCATCGGTCCAGCATGTCCAGCGCGTCGGTGAAAAAGCTCTCGGCGCCGAAATTGCCCGATTTCAACGTCAGCGCGATGCGCTTGCCCCCGCTTTCGGCAAAACACCAGGGCACGCCCGGCGCGATCTCCCGGCCCACGTCCAGCCGGGTGACGCCCAGCGCCTGCGTCACCGCGCCGGAGCTCTCTCCGCCCGCGACGACAAACCGGCGCCGCCCCATGTCGCGCGCGGCGATGGCGCAAGCCGCCAACGCCTCTTCGACGATCGCGCCCGCACGGGCGGCGCCCAGCCGTTCCTGGGTGGCCCTGACAGAGGCCGGATCGGCAGTGGCATAGATCAGCGGCGCGGCCTCGGCGGGCACCTCACGCAGCCAGTCAATCGCAGGCGCCGCGCCACGGTCCGCCAGTTCCAGCGGATCCAGCTGCAAAGCGGGGGCGCCCGTTGCGCGATAGGCGGCCACCTGCGCGTTGGTCATCGCCGAACAACTGCCCGACAGGACCACCGCCCCCGGACCGACCTCGGGCGGTGACTCCGCCTCTGCCTGTGACAGCAGCCCGTCAGCCTGCCAGAGACCGGGCAAGGGCATGGCCACGGCGCTGCCGCCGGTCATCAGCGGCATGTCGCGGCAGGCCTCGGCGATGATCTGCAGATCCTCGTTCGCCACCGCGTCCACGACCACATGCGCCACGCCCTCGGCCCGCAACTCTGCCAGCCGCGCGGTCAGCGCCCTGGCACCGCGCGCGACGGTCAGCCGGTTGGCCAGCCCTACCGGCTGCGTGACCTGCGGCGCCAGCAGGCGCATCAGGTTCGAATCCCGCATCGGTGTCAGCGGATGATCCTTCATCGGGCTTTCGCCCAGCGGCTGTTCCCCGACAAAGAGAGTGCCCATGAAGATCGACCGGCCGTTTTCGGGAAAAGCCGGGCAATAGATGGTCTGTTCCGCGCCAAGGTCCCGCATCAGCGCCTCGGCCACCGGGCCGATATTGCCCTCGGGCGTGGAATCGAAGGTCGAGCAGTATTTCCAGAAGAACCGCTCTGCCCCGGCCCGCCGCAGCCAGTCCAGCGCGGCACGCGCCTCGGCCACGGCGTCATCAACCGGCGCGGTCCGAATCTTGAGCGCGATCACCTCGAAGGGCGCCGGATCGGCAGGCGGCCCCTCCGGCACGCCCATGCGCAGCGACACCCGGACACCGGATCGCGCCAGCAACCCGGCCAGGTCCGTCGCACCGGTAAAATCATCGGCAATCGCGCCGAGCACTGTGGTCACCTGTCGTTCCTCCCCTCGCGCGCGCCCTTGGCGACGGCGTCGCACCTCCGACGCCATCCTTCACGAGGTCCCCTGTCCATTCAAGGTGAATGACCGACGTCCCGGCTGTGCGGGGGCCTCAGCTGTCGATCCGGGGCTTTTCCTTGCGCGTCGCGGGTTCAGCCGGATCGGCCCAGGTCACCCGCAGGCTGACCTCGCACTGGCCGTCCTGGCGTTCGCCCTTGATGCGGACATTCATCAACCCGGCGGTCTTCAGGATCAGTTCGTCGTCCTCGTCGCCCAGCGTCATCTCGCCCTTGGAAAACCCCTTGGCCAGCGCGGTCAGAAGGGTCTTGATCGTCTTCGTATCCTGCAGGGATTCATGCGAGAAACGGCCTTTTTCGTCGCTCATGCCGACCCTTTCGCTGTCTCAGCTCATGCGTTCCGGGGCAAAGTGCTTTGCCGACGGATAGTCACGGCTCAGCCCGATCACATCTCCGGAGGGAAAGATCAAGGTCGCGCCCGCGCCGATGCCTTCCAGCCCCTCCAGCGCGCGAGAGGCCCGGTCCAGCGTGATGTCGCCTTCGAGGTGCAACAGCCCGCGCTTGGCCAGCAGGCGCTGGCCGGCGTGGTTGTTGACATGTCCCTGGACGACCATGTGAATGCCCGCGCGGTGCAGCGCCCCAACCCCGCGATCCGTCAGCGCACAGTCCGAGGCGCGGTATTTCGTCCGCACAAGGTTCGCCAGCGGGCCGAAATAGAACCCCAGAGAGGCATCCTCTGCCGCCGCGCGATAGCGCGCGTTGACCGCCTCCGGCCCCTCGTTTACCAGCACATCGCACATGCTGTCGCAAAGGCCCGCATGCACGAACAGCAAGGACCCGCTGCGCGCCACCACGTCCATGCCGTCATAGAACCAGGCATAGGCGCCTCCCGGTTCAAAAAAGACCTGGTGACATTTCAGCGCCGCGGCCAGGATCTCGCGGCAGGTCATCCCCGACCGCGCGCATTCCGCATCGAATTTCTCCAGCTTGGCGCCCAGCTTGGCGGTCTCCTTGGCGATGACCTTGGGGCGCAGCTCGGCACGGGCCGCGCTTTCGAACCGCGCCGCCCAGTCCGCACGCGGCAAGAGCCGGGCCTTGCAGGCGGCCTCGTCCGGCAGGGCATCCAGGTCGGCCTTGGTGACGAACCGTTCCAGCACCTCGCGCAGGGCGGGCAGGATCTTGCGGCCCATGCGAACGAACAGGTGTTCGCGCAGGGCGGACCGAGGCCCGCGCAGGGCGGCCACGGCCATGCGCATCCGCAGGTCATGGTTGCCCGCGAGGATATGAACATCCGCCCGCGTGGCGCGCAGGGCGGCAATCGCATCCAGCAGGGCCAGGTTGCTCGGCCCCTTGTCCAGACTATCGCCGCCCAGCACGATCCGCGCCCGCTGGCCGAAGCCTGTCAGCCCGATGCGCCCACCGGCGCGATGGATCACCCCGGCGGCAGTCAGCGAGCGCAGGAACCCCTCGGCATCCGCATGTGGATCAGAAACGAAGACGACGGGCCGGTCCGGCCAGCGCCAGCCACCATGCGCCCGCGCCCGATCCAGACAGCGGGCGATCTGTGGTTGTGTCCCGGCCCCGGGCCAGGGGATGACACTGCGCGGCAGGTCCGGCAGGCAGGCATCCCCGTCAAAGACCTGCGGCAACAGGATGGACTCGCTGCCGATACTGTCCTGGATTTGCGCCACGTTTCGGTCCCCCCTTGCCACGGCCGGGCACTCAGGGGCTCAATCCTTGGGGTCGCCCCCGGGTTCCCTGATCTTCCACGCTCCGGCCAAGTGGGACCACCTACCATCCGCATCATGACAGATCAGTGACGGGCGGGCATGAAACATCGACAGGCGGGCAATTTCCGCCCGATCGAGGATGCCAAGGTGATGACAGGCATGGCGAAAGGACGCCCCGTGCCCGACATGGACGGTCAGCCAGCCGGGCCGCGCCGTGGCCGCCAGGTGATCGGCCACCCTCCGCCCCGCCATCATCAGGCTTTCGGCCCCTTCCAGAGGCAGGCGGTAATCGCTGTCGGATTTCCAGCCCGGCGGCGGCGCGTCATGGCGCGGATCGTCCCGCAACGCCGCCTCGATTTCTGAAACCGTCAGGTTGGCGGCGCTGCCAAGCCCGCGCTCGGCCAGCGCGGGGGTTTCCTCGACCGCGTCTGTTGCATGTCCCAGCTCACCCAGCCGCACCGCCACCTCCTGCGCCGTTTGCCAGGCCCGCAATTGGTGCGAGGCATGGATGACGGGGGACAGGCGCAGCCCGTGTTCGGCAATCATCGCCGCCAGCAGATCCGCCCCGGCGCGGGCCTGCGCCCTGCCCTCATCGGTCAGCGGCCAGGGCTGCCGGGCCGAAGGCACGCCCTTGCGCTGGTGATAGGCCCCGTGGCGCAGGATGGCAACATAGGCGCGCTCAGCCATCGAAGAGCCGCCGCCCCTCTGCCGCCAGCGCGTCGAAATCCACCCGGCCCGAAACCTCGCAGACCCGAACCCCGCGCAGCGCCTCAAGATAGGGGGCGGGATCGGGCGCGGTGCCATTCAGTTCGAAACGGCCATCAGGGCGCTGGTAGAACGGGCCGGGACTTTTCATGATCGCCCCCAGCAGGTCGGGGCGGTCGGCCAGGGTGACCTCCGCCACCTGCGTCGGCGCATCGGTGCCATGTTCCCAGTTCAGCACCCAGAAATCGGTCAGGGCGCCTTCGAACCGCAAGCGATCGGCGCCATAGACATCTCCGATGATCAGGTCGTGCTTGTCCTCCAGCGCCCAGAGATCGGCGGCGGGCATCGCCTCCAGCTCGGCCCGCCGGTCCGGGGTCAGCATGTCCCGCAGGCGCGGGTTGCCAAGGATCGTGCCCGGGTTGATGCGCGGCTGCTTGGGGATGCCGAGCGCACGCGGCGGGCGGCCCGCGCGCACCAGCACCCGGTCATTGCTGAGGAAACACATCCCCTCCATGTCCATCATCCGCAGGATCGAGGTCGACTTGCCGCCACCCGACAGACCGGAGATCGCCAGCGTGCGCGGCCCCCGTGTCACCGCCGCCGCGTGACACAGCTGCCAGCCCTCGCGCAGGCCGGTGTTCAGGATCTGCGTGTTGATGAAGTTGATGACCGTGCTTTCGTTCTCGGCCAGCGGCCCAAACGCCACCGCCACTCCCGGCGCCTGCAGAAAGGTCACGCCGCTTCGGACCTTGCGGATCAGCCGCGCACCGGCCAGGTCGCGGATTGCATCCTTGCGCCCTGCCTTGCCGGGTTCGCGCTGCCAGTCCGTCCACTCCGGCTCGGGCGTCAACACCTGCCCCGGCAGCAGGTGCACCGTGATCTCACCCGGCGTTTGCGTCAGTGCCCCCACGAAATAGGCCATCAGGGACGCGCGCAAAGACGCGGGTGCCTGCACGGTGACCCCGACATGACCCACCCCCAGGTGAAAGGGCTGCGTCCCGGCAGCCCCCAGGTCCAGCTGAGCCAGCACATCCTCGGCGGTTCTCATGCGGACACCTCTTGCAGGACGTGATCGGCCACCAGAGCGGCGGCGTCGATGCCGCAGCCCTTCAACGCCCCGCTGTAGCCGCCAAAGGCCGAGACCTCGAAGACGATGGGGCCATCGGGCGTCAGCGCGATGTCGACCGTTGTGAAGGTCAGGCCAAAGGGCGCCTGCGCGCGCCGGCCCAGTTCGATCAGTTCGGGCGAAGGGTCATAGGGGGCGTATTTCCCGCCCGAGTGGATCGTCGTGTTCCAGCTGTCTGTCTGGCTGACACGGGCATAGGTGCAGACATAGGCGCCGTTCAGAAAGACCATGCCCAGGTCATGCCCCGACAGGTCGGCCTTCTGCTGGATATACATCACCGGGTTGGCGGCCTTGAAGGCCGCGATCTGCGCCTCGGCATCCGGTGCATCCGAGTCCAGCAGGACCATGCCGCGCGCCTTGGTGGAAAACAGCGGCTTGAACACCGCTGCGCCATAGCGGTCCAGCGCGGCACGGGCGGCTGTCACGTCCTCGGTGATGGTGGTCGGCGGCATGGGAATATCGGCCCCACGCAGCGTCACGGTGCAGGCCAGCCGGTCCATCAGGCGGATCACCCGTTCGGCCGGGCTGAAGATGCGCACGCCACGGGCCTCGGCCACGCGCAGCAGTTCCAGCCGGTCCAGCGCGTCGGGGCTGTAATCCTCGGCGACCTTCTTCAGCACCAGCCCGTCCAGCGCTGTCAGGTCCACCCCGTCGCAGACCAGTGTCCCAGCATCCAGATCCAGAACCGCGCGGGCCATGTCGATCACTTGCCGAAACCCGGTCCGCTCCCCGAAAGCATCCGCAAGCGACTCGGTCGACCATTTTCCGGGGGTCCCGATCACCCCGATCCTCTTAGTCACTGAACAATTCCTTCATGGGCAATCTGAACCGCGCCTCCTTGCCCTCGGGCACGGCCAGCGCGGATTCCAGGATGTAGCGCGCCCGGACCAGCATCCGCCGGGCGTGTTTCTCGTCGACGACAAAGCGGGTCGAACTGGCAAAAGACCGCGCCAGCCCCAGCGCCAGACGGTACTCGAATGTCGGATCCTTTTGCTGCCGGGCGAACTTTGCCGCCATCGCGTGCATGTCGGTGGCCACCGCAGCGATGCGCGCCCGCGTGCCCGCGTCCAGCACCTGCAGGCGATAGTTGGACACCATGAAGACCGACACGTCCTGCACGTAGTCCATGTAGCGCGAGCGGTGCAGGTCGATGAAACGGATCTTGCGGCCCACCGCGTCGTAAATCACGTTGTCGAGGTTGAAATCCCCGTGGATATAGACGGAAAACGGCGCCGCGATCCGCGCCTCGCGCGCTGCCGCAGCGGAAACCAGACCGTCAAAGCCCATCACGGCCAAGCCATTCACGCTTTGCGGCCCGCGCACAAAGCGACTGTGCAGCCGATGAACATCCTTCATCCGCTTGGCCAGCTGTTCCATCGCCTTCATCTCGGCGGGGTCGTCGGTGCGGGTCTGGCGCCAGATGTCGCGCACGGTCTTGTGCAGCGCCTTCTGGGCCTCGGCCAGCGCCTCGTCGGTGGCGCCCAGAACGATGTCCTCGAAGGTCTCGCCCTCCAGGTGCTCGATCAGCAGGGCGGCGGACTTGCCGCTTTTCTCGTAGGACAGGATTTCGGGCGCAAGGCCGGGATAGACCGAGTTCCAGCTTTTCACGCCGACGCGCTCTTCCTTGACCTTGCGACGGTCCCCGTCCTTGAAGACGGCGGCCACGGTCTCGCCCTTGGCGCCGCGCAGGTTGACGCTGGAAATGGCAGAGCCGGAGCGGGTCTCGGCCAGTGGCTGCAGGCTGATCTCCTCGTCCCGCGCCACGCCCGCCAGCACGCTGCGCAGGGTGAAATAGCGTTCGAACTGCACCGACTGGCCGATGTTGATCGACAGGATCGCCTCGGAAATCGTCTGCAGCGCCTCGCCCATGCGCGTGACCTCGTTCAGGCACAGCAGCCCATAGGCCAGGTCCTCGGTGTGCTTGGCGCCCTGCATGTCGCGGGTGTAGGTCCGGAACAGCTGATCGTGAAAGCTGCCCATCTCCGTGCGGGCCTGCCCGATCTGCACCGCCAGCTTGCTGTCGCGCGCCTCCAGCGCATCGTTGATGCGGGCCACGGTCCTGCGCACGCGTTTCAGCGGCGCACCATAAGTGTCGGCCCGCAAGAGTTTCTGCCGGTCGACCCGTTCCGCCTGTTCAACCGCCCGGCGCCCGAGGCGCGAAATCAGGTCGAGGTTGCGCGCGATGGTGTCGATCCCCTGCAGGCGCAGCTGTGTCGCCTCGGACTTCTTGCCCCGCATCATGCCCGCAAGGCAGGCCTTGCGCACGCGCATCGACAGGTTGTGCGAATAGCCCGCCCGCTGCACCAGTTGCAGCGCCGTTTCGGTCCGGGGATCGTCGAAATAGGCAATCAGCCGGGTCAGCTGGCCGTCCAGTTCGGCCAGCAGGAACGACATGTTCTCGGCGATCGGGTCAGGGCGTGGCACAGTCCAGCCTCCCTAGGTGAACCGGCGCGTCCCCGCGCATCAGCGCCAGGTCGTAGCGCGGCAGAAAGGGTGCCTCCGGCCGGGTCGGATCGGCCCAGATCGTGGCCACCTGGCGCTTGTCCGGACGCGCGCCAAGGACAGGCACATAGGCATCGGGCACCGCGCAGTCGAACAGCACCTCGATCAATTGCCGCACACCGCCGGCGCGCTTGCGAAAGACATCCGCGACATGGCGCACATCGCCGACCTCCGGTGCCACCCCGATCTCTTCGAGGCATTCGCGCATCAGGCAGTGCTGCATGGTCTCTCCCACCTCCTGCCGGCCGCCCGGCAGGGTCAGGTAGCGTTGCCCCGAGGCCGCTTGCTTGACCTGCACCAGCACAAGGTCTCCCTTGCGGATGACAGCGCGCACCGTCGGACGTATGAGGTCGTCGTTGTCCATGCGGACATATGGGCCGCCAGAGGCATGGATGCAAAGCCGGAATCGGGCAGGATCGGAGAGACGGACAGGAAATGACCGCGATCAACGTCGAAAGAGAGGCCCGCCTGCCCGACGACCTGCGCGTCGCCCGCGCCGAAAGCGCACCGCACCTTGGCCCGCGCATCCTGTTCTTCAGCGGCGGCAGCGCGCTGAACGGCATTTCGCGACGGCTGAAGCGCTATAGTTTCAACTCGATGCACCTGATCACGCCCTTCGACAGCGGCGGCAGTTCGCAGGTGCTGCGCCGGGCCTTCGACATGCCCGCCGTGGGCGATCTGCGGTCGCGCCTGATGGCCCTGGCGGACGAATCGGTGCTGGGGCAACCGGATGTCTACGCGCTGTTCAGCCACCGCCTGCCCAAGGATGCCCCGCAAGATGCGCTGCGCGCCGAGATCGGGCGGATGGTGCAGGGCAAGCACCCGCTGATCACCGCCATTGCCAAGCCTATGCGCCAGTTGATCCGCATCCAGCTGCGCCGCTTCGCCGACCAGGTGCCCGAGGATTTCGACTATCGCAACGCCAGCATTGGCAACCTGATCCTGGCGGGCGGCTATCTTGGCAATGGCCGCGCTCTGGAACCGGTGCTGTTCCTGATGTCCAAGATGGTGGACGTGCGCGGCACCGTCCGCGCCATCGTCGACGAGAACCTGCACCTGGGTGTCGACCTGGCGGACGGACGCCGGATCATCGGCCAGCGCCGGATCAGCGGTAAGGAGGTCGCCCCGGTCGACGCGCGCATCACCCATTGCTTTCTCAGCGACGGCAAGGCCGAACTGGACCCCGCGCAAGTGCCCCTGCCCAAGCGGAACCGCAAGCTGATCGAGCAGGCCGACGTGATCTGCTATCCCCCCGGCAGCCTCTATTCCAGCGTCGTGGCCAACCTGCTGCCTGCCGGCGTGGGCCGCGCCGTTGCCGCGCGCCGCGTGCCCAAGGTCTACCTGCCCAGTCTCGGCACCGATCCCGAGGCCCTGGGCCACGACCTTGCCGACCAGGTGGCGGCGATCCTCGCGCCGCTCCTGCGCGATGCCGGGCCGGACACGCCGCCGACCGCGCTGATGACCCATGTGATCTGCGACGAAAGCTGGCCCGAGGCGGCCTGCCGTTCCGTGACCGCGCGCCACGGCATCCCCTGCCACCGCCTGCCACGGGGCGCCTCGTCCTCGGCCCGCTATGACGAGGACGGGGTGGCCCGCCTGCTGGTTTCGCTGGACTGACTGACCGCCTAGTCCGGCAACAGCTCCAGTCCCCGCCGCCCCAGCGCCTGCGCCAGCGGCGCCAGTTGATCGGCATTGCTGCCCGCCGCCGTGCCCGCGCGGGCGCGGTCGGCGATGCCGACAAAGATCACGCCGAAACGGAACAGCGAAAAGATGACGTGGAAATCCGTCGGGCGGCCGGTCTGCGCCCGCCCCTCGTAGTGGCGCACGAACTCTTGCTTGGTGGGGATGTTCAACGCCGCCAGGTCCAGCCCCCGGATGCCGCCGTATTCCTGCGGCGTGGTGTGCCAGGTCATGCAGCAATAGCCCAGGTCGGCCAGCGGATGCCCCAGCGTCGACAACTCCCAGTCCAGGATCGCGATCACGCGCGGCTCGGTCGGGTGGAACATCAGGTTGCCCAGCCGGAAATCGCCGTGCGCGATGCGGCTCTGGCCGTCATCCTCAGGCAGGTTCGCGTTCAACCACTCGGACAGGCGGTGCAATTCTGGGATCGGCGCGCCGGTGGACCCGTGCAGCTGTTTCGTCCAACGCCCGACCTGCCGGGCAAAATAATTCCCCGGCTTGCCGTAATCGCCCAGCCCGATGCCTTCGGGATCGACCGAATGCAACCTTGCCAGCGCATCAGCCATACCGAGGTAGATCTGCCGCCGCTCCTCGGGGTCGATACCAGGCAGGCTGCAGTCCTCGAACACCCGGCCCTCCAGCCGCTCCATCAGGTAAAAGGGCGTGCCCAGCGCCGCCGGGTCATCGTGGAACAGTACGGCCTTGGGCACCGGCACCCCGGCCGGGCCCAGCGCCTGCATGACCCGGTATTCCCGATCGATGGCATGGGCGCCTTTCAGGATCTCGCCGTTGGGCTGCTTGCGCAGCACCATGCGGCGCCCGCCGTGGGTAACGAAATAGGTCGGGTTCGATTGCCCTCCCGAAATGCGCGTCAGCTCCGTGACCGGTGCCGCCCCCAGGTGCGCGTCCAGCACCGCCTGCAGGCGGGCGGGATCGAAATCCGCCTCGCTCATCCCGCCTCCGCAGCGACGTCCCAGCGCCAGAAGTCGCGCCCCTCGCTGCGCAGCTCGCGGCTCAGGACCATGCGGTGCACCTCGTCCGCGCCATCGACCAGCCGAGCCTGACGGGCATAGCGATAGATCCATTCCAGCACCGTGTCCTTGGAATAGCCCCGCGCGCCGTTGACCTGGATTGCCACGTCGGCGGCATCGTGCAGCACGTTCGCCACCTGGATCTTGGCCATCGAGATTTCCTTGCGCGCGAACCCGCCCCGGTCGATCTCTTGCGCCGCCTTCATCACCAGCAGGCGGCCCACCTCGATCCGCATGGCGATGTCGCCCAGCATCTGCGCCACGCTCTCACGTTCGATCAGCCGCTGGCCGAACCCCTCGCGCACCTCGGCGTAATCCGTCGCGATCTCCATGCAACGCTTGGCCAGTCCCAGCCAGCGCATGCAATGGGTCAGCCGCGCGGGGCCAAGCCGCGTCTGCGTGACCTTCATGCCGCGCCCTTCCTCCAGCAGCACATTCTCGGCCGGGATTTCCAGCCCGTCAAAGATCAGCTCGCAATGGCCGCCGTGTTCCTCCGGTCCCATGATCGGGATGCGGCGTTCGATCCGCCAGCCGGGATCGTCGCGGTGGAACAGGAAAGCCGTGTGCCCGCGCCGCGCATCGTCGGAGGTCCGCGCCACCAGGATGAAATGCGCCGCCTCCGCCGCGCCGGTGATGAACCACTTGCGCCCGGTCACGATGTAACGGTCGCCACGTTTTTCGGCCCTTGTCTGCATCATGCCCGGATCGGACCCGCCTCCGGGGTGCGGTTCCGTCATGGCAAAGGCCGACCGCACCGCGCCCGACATGATCGGCATCAGCCAGCGCTCGCGCTGCGCCTCGGTCCCCAGCGCGCCCAGCACCATCATGTTTCCATCGTCCGGCGCGGCGGAATTGAACACCACCGGGCCAAAGATCGAGCGGTTCATTTCCTCGTAGACAACGGCCATCCCGGCCTTGCCCAGCCCGCCGCCCCCCAGCTCGCGCGGCATCTGCAGGCACCACAAACCCGCCTCGCGCGCGGCGGCGCGTTCGCGGTCCAGCACCTCCAGGGTGATGTTCTCATGATCGTCGTAATTGGCGCGGTCCGCCTCCAGCGGCAGCAGCCTGTCCTCGACAAACCGCGCGACGTGGCGTCTCAGGTCCTCCAGCTCCGGCGAGATGCTGAAATTCATGGCAAGGCTCCTCCGCAAACGTATCCGCCACCCTCATATGGGGCCGGCACGGTCACAGTCATGCAGGAGCACGGGCCAGAGGCAAGTGTCCGTCGTCCGAAGGGACGTTCAGGCGCCTTCCCAGAAGCTGACCCCGGCGGTCTCGACCACCGGCGGCGCGGTCATCTGCCCGGCGCGGCGATCCCATTCGGCGCGGAGGCGCGGCGCGGCGGCCATCGCCTCGACCTTGGTTTCCCACAGCGCGACGACGGTCCAGCTGCCATCGTCGTTGGGCACATGCGCGGTGCTGATCAGCCCCTCGATCTCATGAGGGCGGATGCTGTCGCGCATGTCGCGCTCGAACGCCGCCTGATCGGTTCCGGGCGTCAGGCGATAGGTGGTGCGGCGGATGAACATGGCCGGTCTCCAGAGTGCTTGCGAACGAAAGGCCGGGGCACAGCGCCCCGGCCCCGATCCTCATTTCAGCGCGCCGACCTCGCGGTAGTACCGCTCTGCCCCCGGGTGCAGCGGCATCCCGGCCAGAGATTGCACCGCGAACTCGATGCTCAGCGCCTTGGCCCAGGGCGCGTCAGAGGTGATGCTGTCCACGTTGTCCCAAAAGGCCTTGGTCACCTGGTAGACGGTTTCCTCGTCCAGGTCCGCGCGCAGCCCGATGCCCACGGCGGTGTCATTCGACATCACCGGGCCGTCGTTGACCTGGTTGCCGTAGATGCCGGCGGGCACCTCGGCCAGGTAGCGGAAGTTGCCAAGGAACTTGTCGACGGCCTCGCCGGTGTGATCTTCCGGCCCGATGAACCGCAGGCTCTCGGTCTCGGTGAACTGGATGAACTGCTGGCAGGGGTCGATGCAGCCGTTGACATACATGTCGATCTTGCCGTCCAGGAAGGACTGAAAGCCGGTCGCCCAGTTGGCGGTGATCGCCTCGTAATCCTCACCCGCGACCAGCCCCGTGGTGGCCTCGATCCAGCCCTTGGCCGCGTTGAAGGCGCCGCCCCCGGCAGGACCAAGGAAGACGGTCGCGCCCTCGATGTCGTCGAGATACTCGATGTCGCTGTCGCCGCGCACGGCATAGTGGTACTGGCCGTAGGGGAACCACATCAGCAGCGCCAGGTTTTCCGACACTTCGGCGGCGTCGGGCTGGTTGGCGTACATCGCCTTGCCGGTCGACATGAAGTTGTAGATCGTCGGCGATACCATGTACATGTCCAGGTTGCCGCGCGCGGTCTCGATCTGGTGCAGGGTGGCGGCCCCGCCCCCGGCGACCTCGATCTGGATGTCGGACAGTTTGCCGTTCACCACGTTGGCAAAGGTCGCCATCGTGATCGCCTGGCCCAGGCTGGGTTCGATCGTGGCCATTTTCAGTGTCTCCTGCGCCAGGCCCGCGGTGGCAGAGACGGTCAGGGCAGCAGCGGCTGCAAGTGTCAGGTGTCGCATCGGATTTCCTCCCTGTTCGGTGCGAATGTCGAAAGTCATGTGGTGGCCGCGCCGGGCCGACCGGCCAGGCGCGGACTGATGAAGAGAAGCGCAAGCCCCAGCACCGCCGCCGGACCGGCAAGGATCATCTGCGGCAGCAGGACCGCGCCGCCCAAGGCAACGCGCAGCAGGCGTTCCACGGGTGCGATCCGTGTCCGGTCATAGCCCGCCAACGCCGAGGCGATCAGCCACATCGCAAGGGTGAAGGCGGCAATGATCCAGAAGAACTCGAACCATGTGACCGTGGCAATGTCGATCATCGCGCGCGAGTCGACCCGATCCTCGCCGAACCATTCGAACACCACCTGCAGTTTATACAGGACCGCGGGGTGATAGACGAAGACGAAGGGGATCAGGAAACCGGCCAGGGCGATCTTGGCCGCCTCGAACCCCGTCTTGATCGGGTCGGCCCCGGCAATGGGCGCGGCGGCAAAGGCGGCCAGGGCCACAGGTGGCGTCACCGTCGACATCATGGCGAAGAAGACCACGAAGAGGTGCAGCGTCAGCGGCGCGATACCCACCGTGTCGATGCCCGAGCTGAGCGCGATCACGATGATGAAATAGGTCGCCCCC
This sequence comes from Mameliella sp. AT18, assembly GCF_028807275.1. Lineage (NCBI taxonomy): Bacteria > Pseudomonadati > Pseudomonadota > Alphaproteobacteria > Rhodobacterales > Roseobacteraceae > Antarctobacter > Mameliella sp. AT18. The sequence goes on along the minus strand of NZ_JARAMO010000041.1, from coordinate 12,692 downwards.
GGCGGCAGCCCCATGCCCAGGACGATGGCGCCAAAGGCCACCACGATCAGCACCAGCGGCAGCGGCCCGCTTGCGGCTTCGGCCAGCAACTGCGACAGCCGCCCGGAAAATCCCGAGGTCTGGATCAGCCCGACGATCAGCCCGATGGCGGTCACGATCACCACGATCGACCCGGCCATGCGACCCGCGTCGACAAAGGCATGCCAGATGCGGCTGGCGGACCGGAACTCGCGGAACAGCACCGCCGCAGCCACCACCGCAACGACCAGCCCGTAAAACCCGGCCTTGGGCACCGAGGGCTGCGCGAAAAGGAAGTAGGACAGCGTCCCCAGCGGCAGCACGAAGACAAGGCATTGCACCCATTCCCCGCGTGTCAGTTTCGGCCGCGCCTCGGGGGGCAGAGCGCCGACACCCCGCTTGCGGGCCTCGAAATAGACGGCAAGGAAGGTGCCCAGGTAGAAGAAGGCGGCCGGCAGGATCGCGGCGACCACGATATAGCGGTACTCCAGCCCGATCTGTCCGGCGACGAAGAAGGCGACGACGCCCATGACCGGCGGCATGATCTGCCCCCCGGTCGAGGCGGCGGCCTCGACCGCGCCGGCAAAGGCGGGTTTGAACCCGGCCCGGCGGATCACCGGGATCGTCATCACCCCCGTGGATACCACGTTGGAAATCGCCGCACCGCTCAACGTGCCGAACAGCGCCGAAGAGGCGACAGAGGCATGGGCTGCCCCGCCGATCATGCCCCCGGTCAGCCGGTTGGCGATCTTCATCAGCAGGTCCCCCGCGCCCGAGGCCATGAGCACGGCGCCAAAGACGATGAAGATCAGCACGTTGCCCGTCACCACCTGGATCGGCTGACCGAACATGCCGCCCGTCTGGGCCCAGAACTGCAGCACCATCTGGCGCAGGTTCTGCGCCATCGTCGATTCCGACCCGGCCAGGATGCCGGTCCATTCCGGCAGCCAGCCCTTGGCAAAGAAATAGATCACCCAGAACAGGCAGAAGGCGACGATGAACCCTCCGAACAGCCGCCATGTCAGGTAAAGCGTGATCGCCGTGGCCAGCGGGAACATGACGAAGTCGATGGGCCGCGCCACCGGCAAGGCACCCGCGTCCGAAGCGAAGATGGCGATGATCCAGCTGCTGAAAGCGACAACCGCCAGCACCGTCAGCCCCCAGTTGATCCCCCGCTGCCCCGGCTTGCGGTGCAGCGTCAGCAGGGTGATGGCAAAGCTCATCACGATGGGCAGACCGATGATCAGCCCGGTCGGCAGCAGGAACGACTGTTCAAAGCTGCGATAGGCCGCCCCCAGCCAGTGTTCGCGCAGGAACACCCGCTGGTCGCGGCGGCTCATCTCGTCGAAGGCCGGTGTCGTCGTCTCGATGAACCAGCGGACAAACTCGCTGATCGGACCGGAGGCCGAGTAGAGAACGATGACAAGGGCAAAGGCCACCGCAACCACGTCGGCTAGGTGCTTGTCGAACAGGGCGCCGCCGCGATCGGGCGCGGGCGCTTCTGTATCTTCAGACGTCATGGCTCTCCTCCTTCGCCATAGGTGTCTTTGCGTGGACCTGGCGGGCGGGACCGCGGTATTTCACGGTCAGCTCCTCCGGAACCTCGCTGCCATCGGCCAGGAAGGGCAGGATGCCCCGCCGCATGGACCGGCCGCGCGCCGCGCGCACGTCGTCATCCGACATGGTCACGCGCTGCGCCATGCGGCGCCCCCATTGCCCGAGGCAGTCATACAGCCGGTCGACCTGTGCCTGATACGCGGGATCATCGCCCAGGTCGGCGAACTCGTGCGGATCGGTTTCAAGGTCGAACAGCATCGGGCGGAAACCGCCCTCGAAGTGGATCAGCTTCCAGCGCCCGTCAAAGACCATCATCATGCGCGCATCGCGGGGCTGGACGCCCAGGGCCTCGGCCCGTGGCGTAGCGGAATAATCATACTCGCTGATGACGAATTGGCGCCAGTCCTTTGGCGCCTCGCCGCGCAGCCAGGGCATCAGCGACCGCCCCTCGATGATGTGATCCGGCACCGCGCCGCCCGCCGCCTCGACAAAGGTGGCGGCCAGGTCGATGCCCTCGACCAGCGCATCGCAGGTCGTCCCGCGCGTCGCATCGGCGCTGGTGCGCGGATCGCAGATGATCATCGGGATCTTGACCGAGGCCTCGTGGAAGAAATCCTTTTCCCCCAGCCAGTGATCGCCCAGGTAATCGCCGTGGTCCGAGGTCAGGACGATCATCGTGTCATCCAACTGACCCGTCGCCTCGAGGTGGTCCAGCAACCGGCCCAACTGGTCGTCGCATTGCTTGATCAGCCCCATGTAGGCCGGGATCACCTTGTCTCGCACCTCGTCGCGCTGGAACGCCTGCGCCACGCGGGCGTCATGATAGGCGCCCAGAACCGGGTGCGGATCGTCCAGCTCGACCGGGTGGCGCAGGGGCGGCTGGATCTGGTTGTGACCGTACATGTCGTGATAGGGCGCGGGCACGATGTAGGGCCAGTGCGGCTTGATGAAGCTCACATGCGCGCACCACGGCCCCTTGGCCTGGTCGACAAAGCGGATGGTTTCCGAGGTCAGCCAGGGCGTCTCGCTGTCCTCTTCGCGGATGTTGGCCGGCTTGTCGGCGTTCATGAACATCCAGCCGCTGGCGATCTCTCCGTCGCTGACCCCTGCGTTCGCGTAATCCGCCCAAGGGTTGTCCCCGTCATAGCCCCGCGCCTTCAGGTACTCGTTGTAGGGAGAGCGTTTCTGGTCATAGTCCCCGTCCGGCCCCGATCCCCAAAGCCCGTCATCCCGCGCCCAGGCGTCGAACCCGCAATCGGCCTGCCGTGCGCCGATCAGGCTGTCGGGCGCAAGACCCAGCCGTTCCATGCCCTTGGCATCCGCCTTCATGTGGGTCTTGCCCAGCAGCCAGCAGTCCATGCCCAGCGCCCGCAGATGATCGCCCAGCGTCACCTCGCCCACCCGCAGCGGAAAGCCGTTCCACTGCGCCCCGTGGGACGAGACATAGCGCCCGGTGTAGAAACTCATCCGGGAGGCGCCGCAGATCGGCGATTGCACATAGGCATTGGTGAACCGCACGCCGCGTTCGGCGACACGGTCGAAATTCGGCGTATGCAGATGCGGATGCCCGGCGCAGCTCAGGTAATCGAACCGCAACTGGTCATACATGATGAAAAGGATATTCATCGTGCCCCTCCTCCCTTGCCGGGGACAAAGGCACACCCCGGACAAGAGCGGAGTACAGCCGCCACGGCAAGTCAGGGAGACCCTGAATGTTGATGGCTATAACTTTTTGGCATCCCCTGGGCCGAAGAGGTTGCTGGAGACCTGCTGCACGCAGTCCACGAAATATTGCAGCGCGGGTGTCGGCGGACGCTCGGAAGAAGTGATGACGGCGATCCGGGCCGAGACCAGCGGCGGGTCCACCTCCAGCGCCGCGATGCGCCAGCGCGCGGCGGTCTGTTCCAGGATGCGGCCGGGGTAGGTGCAGAGGTAGTCGCTTTCCTCGATCAGGGACAGCACACTGAAGATCGAATCCGACGTCACCTTGGGGTCCGGAGGCTCCAGCCCCAGCTTGGTGAAGTGGCGCCGCAGATAGGGCAGCCGCGCACGCGTTCCGATCATCAGCCAGTCGCCCTTGGCCAGTTCCGACAGCCGTGTCTCCCCCACCCAGCGCGAATTGCGCCCGGTGATCACCGAGATCGGCGTTTCGATCAGGAAACTCGTGCTCAGCCCCGCCACGTCCGCGGCTTGCGGTTCGGGGCCGATCACGATGTCCACCTGCCCGTCGCGCACCGGGCCGAAGGCGATCGGTTCGTGCCCGCCGCTGATCTGCACATGTACGTTCGGAAACCGCCGCTGAAACCGTTTCAACGTCCCGCTGATCAGCCGCGTCGCCGCCAGCGGCGAGACGGTCACGTTCAGCCGCCCGGTGCCCAGCCCGCGCCGCTGATCCACCTCTTCCTGCATCTTGCGCAATTCCGACTGGATCACCCGCGCCCGGCGCAGGATCGGCTTGCCGTCCTCGGTCACCACAACCCCGCTGGGCGCCCGCTTGAAGATCGCGGCGCCCAGTTCCGCCTCGGCCTGGCGCAGCGCCTTCGTCACCGCGGGCTGGGTCTTGCCCAGCATCTTGGACGCGGCGCGAATGCTGCCCGCACGTTCGACCGCCAGCAGCATCTCGATATGCTGGATCTTGATCATGCGGCCCCCTCCCCCCGGCTGCCTCACCCTATTCCCGAAACTTATACCCTGAAATTTTCGATAACTAGCCCAAAGCCAGGTTTCCCGGTAGCCGCCGGGCATCACGCACAGGAGGGGACGGCATGAGGGCGGCGACGGAACGGGCCATTTCGGCGGCATTCTCCGCGCTGCGCCCGGATTGGACGGCACGGATCACCCCCGCCAGCCTGCGCGCCGATGCCTTTGCCGGGCTGACCGGCGCGACGCTGGTACTGCCGCAGGGGGTGGCCTTTGCCGCCATTGCGGGCCTGCCGCCGGAATACGGGTTCTATACCGCCATGATCACCCCTGTCGTCGCCGCGCTGACCGGGTCCAGCTGGCACGCGGTCTCCGGCCCCACCACCGCCATCTCGGCGCTGGTCTTCGGGGCGCTGGCGGGCAGCCTGGCGCCGGGATCGCCGCAGTTCATCTCGGCCGCCATCGCGCTGGCGCTGATGGTCGGCGTGATCCAGCTGGCCCTGGGGCTGGCGCGGATGGGCGTTCTGGTCGATTTCGTCTCGCATTCGGTGATGACCGGCTTTGTCACCGGGGCCGCGATCCTGATTGCGCTCAGCCAGCTCGACAAGGCGCTGGGGATCGACCTGCCCCGCCCCGAGGCGCTGGGGGAATTCACCCTGGCCCTGGCCGAACGCCTGCCCGAGACCGACTGGCGCGCGCTGCTGGTCGCGGGCACAGCACTTGGCATCGGGCTGGGCGTGCGGAAACTGAACCCGGCGCTGCCGAACTACCTGATCGCGCTCTTTGCCGCCACGATCCTCGGTCTCCTGCTGGGCGGAGAGGCGGCGGGCCTCGCCACCATCGGCACCATCGAGGGTGTCCTGCCCGGCTTCGCCCTGCCCGACGTCACCTTGCAGACCCTCCGCGACCACGGCTCCGCCGCCTTCGCCATCGCGCTTGTCGGCTTGTTGGAGGCGATGTCCGTTTCACGCGCCATCGCGCTGAAATCCGGCCAGGCCATCGACGGCAACCGCGAGTTCGTGGCGCAGGGCCTGTCCAACATCGCCGGCAGCCTGTTTCGCTGCTACCCCGGCTCGGCCTCCTTCACCCGCTCGGGCGTGAACTATGATAGCGGCGCGCAGACGCCCTTGTCGGCAATCTTCGCCGCGCTGTTCCTGTTCCTGATCCTGCTGCTGGTGGCGCCGTGGTTCGCCTATGTGCCCATCCCCGCGATGGCGGGTGTGATCCTGCTGGTCGCCATCCGGCTGTTGAACCTGGCCGAGATCCGCCACATCCTGACCACCTCGCCCGAGGAAACCGCCATCGCCGCCGTCACCTTCGGGGCGGCGCTGCTCATCGACCTCGAATTCGCCATCTACGCCGGGGTGCTGCTGTCGCTGGCCCTGTTCCTGAAAAAGACCTCGCAGCCCTTTGTCGGCGTCGGCGCCCCCGATCCCGACACCCCCACCCGCATGTTCAAGAACGCCGCCGAGAACAACCTTGCGGAATGCCCGCAACTGCTGATCTCGCGGCTCGACGGGCCGCTCTACTTCGGCTCGGTCGAACATGTCCGCCGCGCCTTTCGCCGGTTCGAGATCGACCGCCCGGGCCAGAAACACATGATCTTCATCGTCAAGGGCATCGGAGAGATCGACATGCCCGGCGCCGACCTGCTGATCGAGGAGGCCGCCCGCCGCCACCGCAACGGCGGCTCGTTCCACCTGCAGACCAAGACCCCGCGCACGATCTCGAAACTGGCGCGGTTCAAGGTGATGAAGGCACTGACCCGCGAACGCATCCACCTGTCGAAACGCGATGCCATCGCCGAGGTCTTTCCCCTGCTCGACCCGCAGGTCTGCGCCACCTGCCCCGTCCGGATCTTTGCCGAATGCCCGCGCGCGCCGGACGTGGCGGAATAGCCCCGCAAGACGCGTTTTCCATGCCGGCACGATCTTGACCGCCCGCGCGGGATCGCATACCAAGGCCCCCGCCGAGCGGGCGTTGTGTAATGGTAAGACCTCAGCCTTCCAAGCTGATGATACGGGTTCGATTCCCGTCGCCCGCTCCAATTCTTCCCCTTTCGCAGCCCGCCCCGCGTCAAGACGGCGCTTGACGCGCGCGCCCCGCATGGCAAAACGCCCCCTGCGCGACACGGAAGGAGACCTCATGGCGGCCAAGACCAAGCCGGGCACCGGCGAGCAGGAGCGCGAGAAGTCTCGCAAGCTGGGGTCTCTCCGCGCGCTCTGGCCCTTCATGCGGCCCTATCGGGTGCTGATGCTGGCCGCGCTGGCGGCGCTGGTCGCCACCGCGACCATCTCGCTGATCCTGCCGCTGGCCGTGCGCCGCGTGGTGGACAATTTCAACACCCAGGACGGCGCCCTGCTGGACAAGTATTTCGGCGCCGCGCTGGGGATCGCCGCGGCCCTCGCCGTCGGCACGGCGCTGCGCTACGCGCTGGTCACGCGGTTGGGCGAACGGGTGGTGGCCGACATCCGCAAGGCGGTCTTCGACAAGGTGATCGGCCTCTCGCCCACCTTCTATGAAAAGATCATGACCGGAGAGGTCCTGTCACGGATCACCACCGATACCACGCTGATCCTTTCCGTGATCGGCTCGTCCATTTCCATCGCCCTGCGCAACACGCTGCTGTTCCTGGGCGGGCTGGTGCTGATGCTGTTCACCTCGGCCAAGCTGACCGGGCTAGTCCTGCTGATCGTGCCGGTGATCGTGGTGCCGATCCTGGTGCTGGGCCGTCGCGTGCGCAAGCTGAGCCGCGAAAACCAGGACTGGATCGCCGCCTCCTCCGGCAATGCCTCGGAATCGCTGGGCGCGGTGCAGACAGTGCAGGCCTATACCCACGAGGTCCAGTCGCGCGGCGCCTTTGCCGACGTGACAGAGAAAAGCTTTGACGCAGCGCGCAAGCGCATCACCACCCGCGCCGCGATGACGATGATCGTCATCTTCCTCGTCTTCACCGGCATCGTCGGCGTGCTCTGGATCGGCGCCTGGGACGTGCGCGCCGGGGGCATGAGCGCGGGCACGCTGATCCAGTTTGTGATCTACTCGGTCATGGTGGCCGGCGCCGTCGGCGCCCTGTCCGAGGTCTTCGGAGAGCTCCAGCGCGCCGCGGGCGCCACCGAACGCCTTGTCGAACTTCTGCAGGCAGAGGACACGGTCAGCGATCCCGCCAGCCCCCTGCCCGCGCCCGATCCCGCACGCGGAGAGATCACCTTCGATCACGTCAGTTTCGCCTATCCCGCGCGCCCCGGCGTCTCGGCGCTGGACGCGGTCGACCTGACCATCGCGCCGGGCGAAACCGTGGCGCTTGTCGGCCCCTCGGGCGCGGGCAAGACCACCATCATTCAGCTCTTGCAGCGGTTCTACGACCCGGCAGAGGGGCGCATCCTGCTGGACGGCGTGGCGCTGACCGACATGGCCCGCCACGATTTCCGCCGCCAGCTGGCGCTGGTGCCACAGGACCCGGTGATCTTTGCCGCCTCGGCCAAGGACAACATCCGATTTGGCCGCCCCGATGCCAGCGATGCCGAGGTCGTCGCCGCAGCCAAGGCGGCGGCGGCGCATGAGTTCCTCTCCGCCCTGCCGGACGGTTACAATACCTGGCTGGGCGAACGCGGCGTGATGCTTTCGGGCGGCCAGAAACAGCGCGTCGCCATCGCCCGCGCCATCCTGCGCGACGCGCCGGTGCTGCTGCTGGACGAGGCGACCAGCGCGCTGGATGCCGAAAGCGAACGCGCGGTGCAGCAGGCGGTCGACCTGCTGGCCGAGGGGCGCACGACGATCATCGTCGCGCACCGTCTGGCCACCGTGAAAAAGGCCGACCGCATCGTCGTCATGGACCAGGGCCGCATCGTTGCCACCGGCACCCATGATGCTCTGGTCTCGGAAGGCGGGCTATACGCGCGCCTCGCCCGGCTGCAATTCACCGACGGCCTGGCGGCGGAATAGGGCTCACCCCGCCGCCTCCTCTGCCACCCACTCGCGGAACAGCCGCACCTTTGGCAGGTCCCACTTGTCCGCCATGCCCAGCAGGCAGATCCCGCCCAGCGGCGACCCGCTGACCATCTCGGGAAAAGGCAGCACCAGCGTTCCGGCCTCCAGCTCGTCGCGGCACAGCACCATGTCCGCCATGACCACACCGGCCCCCATCACCGCTGCCCGGGTGGCGAGGTCGAGGTTGGCAAAATCATGCCCCTGCGCCGGATCGACCCCTGCCACGGGATAGGTTGCCAGCCAGTCGGTCCAGTCCCCGTGCCGCGGTGTCTCGTGCAGAAGATCTGCCCGCGCAAGGTCCTCGGGCCGTTCCAGCGGATGGCTGGCCAGGTAGGCAGGTGAACAGGCCGGGGACATGCGCACGTCGAACAGGTTCTGGACGGCGATGTTCGGCGCCCGGGTGGGCTGGTTCTCGATCGAGAACCCAAGGTCATACTCCAGCCCGTCGAACTTCATGTCACAGTGAAAATCCGTGGTCAGCCGCACCCGGATCTCGGGGTGACACTGGCGGAACCCGTCCAGACGCGGCAGCAGCCAGCGGATCGAGGTGGCGGGCGGACAGATGATATGCAGGTCCGAGGCATCCGAGGCGAGCCGCTCTGCCTCGGCGGCGATACGGGCAAAGCTCTCGGTCAGCACCGGCAAGAACCTCCGCCCCGCCTCGGACAGGCTGACACCCTGCGCATGGCGCCGGAACAGCGGCACGCCCAGATGATCCTCCAGCAGCTTGACATGCCGGCTGACGGCCCCCCGCGTGACATGCAGTTCCTCCGCCGCGCCGATGAACCCCTCGTGACGGGCGGCGGCCTCAAAGGCGCGCAGGGCGTTGAGCGGGGGCAGTTTTGGCATCTTGGACCTGCAGGACCAGTTTTCCTGACTCATGATAAGAGAAAGCCTGGTTTGCGCACAAGCAGGCAAAACACCAGACTGGGATCAAGTATACAGGCCACGAAGCAGGCTCCATCATGCAGACCACGACCAGCCTCCGCCCCGCTTCCCTGCCCGCTGGGGACTCCCACTGGATCAGCAAAGCAGCACGTTTCCTGACCCAGTGGCACCGGGATCGCCAGATGCGCCGCGACCTTGCCCGCATCGCGGAAACCGCCCCGCACCTTCTGGCGGACGCGGGATTTGCCCCCGGCAGGACCCCCAAAAGCTGGCACAGGGACGGCCTGCACATCACGATCCGCCAGGCACCGGGGCAGCCCCCGCAGGTCACCGTCACCACGGACGCGCCCAAGTGACGAAAAAGGCCGCCCCCGGACGGGGACGGCCCTGCACGTGGCGCGAGGCGCCGCTTACTTCATGGTGATGCGGCCATCGGTATAGGGCTGGTACGGCCCTTCCTTGGCCAGGTACTCGGCGGTCACATCGGCCAGGTCGGGGCCGAAGTCATAGGCATTCTGCGCGTCCTTGAACATCGCGTAACCGTCGCCGCCATTGCGGACGTAGTTGTTCGACACCGCGCCATACAGCTTGTCCATCTCGACCGGCGCACCGCCGACCATGACATCGGAAATCCGGCTGCCCGGCTCTGCCGAGGGATCGACGGTAAAGGTCATGCCCGCCACCTGAGGGAAGCGGCCCGCGCCTTCCTCGATCTGGCTGACACCGTTTTCCAGCGCCTCGACAAGCGTCGCGCCGGTGATCTGGAAGGTCGACAGCGTGTTCTGGAACGGCAGCACGGTCAGCACCTCGCCCATCGTCACCTCACCCGCGTCGATCGAGGCGCGCAACCCGCCGCTGTTGGCGATGGCCACGTCGATGCCCTGGTCCTTGACCCGGTCCAGCATGGCATCCGCCACCAGGTTGCCCATCGAGCATTCCATCGCCCGGCAGACGTCTCGGTTGCCCTCGATGGCCTCGGCAGCCTCGGCCACCACCTTGTTGCGGATCTCGTCCAGCGGCTCGGCCGCCTCGGCGATGCGCGCCTTGACGTCACCATCCTCGGCCACGGCGGCGTCGATCAACAGCGGCCCGCCCGAGGCAGAGATCACCTCGCCCGCGTCGTTGAAGGTCACGTTCAGCTCGCCCAGGTACTTGCCGTAGGCATAGGCCTGCACGATCTGAACGCCGTTCACCACGGTCGGATAGGCGCCCGCCGCGCCGTCCATCTCGCCCAGCAGGGTGTTGGAATGGCCGCCCACGATCACGTCGACGCCGGTGGTGTTCGCGGCGACCGTCTGGTCGACGCCATAGCCCGAGTGCGACAGGACGATGATCTTGTTCACGCCCATCTCGGTCAGCTTGTCGACCTCGCCCTGCACCGCGTCCGACGGATCGGTGAAGATGATGTTGTCGCCGGGGCTGGCCAGCTCATCCGTGTCCTGCGGCGTCAGCCCGATCAGGCCCAGCTTTTCACCGCCGCGCTCGATCACGGTGGATTTCATCAGCGCGTCCGCCAGCAGCGGCTCGCCCGAGACATCGGCGTTCGACATCAGCACCGGGAACTCGACCGCATCCATGAAGCCGCGCAGTACCTCGGGGCCGTCGTCGAATTCGTGGTTGCCCACGGTCATCGCGTCGTAGCCCATCAGGTTCATCATCTCGGCGGCCAACTTGCCCTTGTAGTAGGTGTAGAACAGCGTGCCCTGGAACTGGTCGCCACCGTCCACCAGGATATGGTTGTTGGTGCGTGCCTTGGCCTCGTTGATCGCGGTGATCAGCCGGGCCGAGCCACCAAAGCACTTGCCCTCGTCGTTGTCCTCGGACGAACAGCCCGAATCGTACTTGCTGATCGGCTCGAACCGGGCGTGGAAATCGTTGGTGTGCAGGATGGTCAGGGAATAGTCGGCCTGCGCGGCACTTGCCATCAGGGCAAGCGCGGCAGCACCGCTCATCAGTGTACGCGTCATGGGAAACCTCTCCGTCAGGTTTTTTTGTTGAATGCCCAAAGCCTGCCCCGGCGCGAGGCCGGAGTCAAAGCCTGACGTATGGGTAGCCCGCGCCCGGTGACAGGGGCATGACGCCCCTGCATTGAATTGCCGCGCGGCCCTTGCCGACTGGCCGCTTGACCCTTGCCGGGGGGCGCGGCATCACTGCGCCCATGCTGATATACAAGATCCTCCGGGCCGACGAATGGGCGGCGCTGCGGGCACAGGGCGAAACCGCCGGTGCGCCCATCGACGTGGCCGACGGCTATGTGCATTTCTCCACCGCCGACCAGGCCCGCGGCACCGCGGCCAAGCATTTCGCGGGCGAAGAGGGGCTGGTCCTGCTGGCGCTCGAGGCCGACACCCTGGGCGAGGCCCTGAAATGGGAGGTCTCGCGCGGCGACGCGCTGTTCCCGCATCTCTACGCGCCCCTGCGCCTCTCTGACGTGCAATGGCACAAACCGCTGCCCCTGGGTGCCGACGGCCACGTCTTTCCGGCGGAGATGCACTGATGACCCCGCTGGAATGGATCGGCCTGGCCGCCCTGCACCGGATCGACCCGGAAACCGCCCACGGGCTTGCGCTCAAGGCGCTGCAGGCCGGGGCGACTCATGCGCCCGGCGTGGTCACCTCCGACCGGCTGCGCTGTTCGCTGGCCGGGCTCGACCTGCCCAACCCGGTCGGCCTGGCCGCCGGGTTCGACAAGAACGCCACTGCGCTGCGGGGGCTCTCCCGCGCGGGCTTCGGCTTTGTCGAGGTCGGCGCCGCCACGCCCCGGCCCCAGCCCGGCAACCCGCGCCTCTTTCGCCTGACCGAGGACCGCGCCGCGATCAACCGTTTCGGCTTCAACAACGAGGGGATGGAGGCGATCGGCGCCCGGCTGAAATCCCGCCCGCGCGACCTGGTGCTGGGCCTCAACCTGGGCGCCAACAAGGACAGCGAGGACCGCGCCGGCGATTTCGCCCGCGTCCTGACCCATTGCGGCGCCGACGTGGATTTCGCCACCGTCAACGTCAGTTCTCCCAACACCGAGAAACTGCGTGACCTGCAGGGCAAGGCGGCGCTTTCCGCCCTGCTGGCGGGCGTGATGCAGGCCCGGGACGAGCTGACCCGCCCGGTGCCGGTCTTTCTCAAGATCGCGCCGGATCTGGACGACGCCGAACTGGCCGACGTGGCCGAGGTTGCGCTTTCCTCGGGTGTCGCAGGGGTGATTGCCACCAACACCACCCTGTCCCGCGCCGGGCTGCGCTCTCGCCACGCGTCAGAGACCGGCGGCCTCTCCGGCCAGCCGCTCTTTGATCGCTCCACCCGCGTGCTGGCCCGCCTCTCGGACCTGACAGAGGGCAAGCTGCCACTGGTGGGTGTCGGCGGCATCGGCTCTGCCGGACAGGCCTATGAAAAGATCCGTGCCGGCGCCAGTGCCGTGCAGCTCTACACCGCGCTGGTCTACGGCGGTCTCAGCCTGGTGCAGGAGATCGCCTTGGGACTGGACGCATTGCTGCAACGGGACGGCTTCACCTCCGTGGCCGAGGCGGTCGGAACGGGGCGCGCGGCCTGGCTGTGAAACCCGCGGTTAACGCGGCCTTACCGCTTTGTACAAAATGCTGGAATCGA